>JAIRTV010000642.1 GCA_031254675.1 Planctomycetaceae bacterium
TTTTTATTTTAGGAAAGGATCATCCGTTTGAGGAGAAGTCGAAGGAGTTGTCGGCGCACTCGATACAACTGTTGTACTTTTTCCTTTTTGTTTTTGATAAAAATAGGTTGTGTTTTCATTAACAAGATGGACATTGGCGGTAGTGCAAATCACTTCAGTGCGAATCCGATGATTCCCGGGTTTTTCCGCTTTGGCTTTAACTTTTAGGATCATATTTTGTCCAGAGGTAATGGTTGGAATTTTATCGAAAAAGACTTGACCGTCACTCATGTAAGCGTTTCCGCCTTCGACGCCGTAAGGCTCCAAACCGCCACCGAATGCGGCTTTGATTTCGACATTTTCCGCTGCTTTGGTTCCGCGATTCACCACGTTCAACGTGTAAACCGCTTCTTGTCCGATTTCTACTGGACCTTGTGGATTTTCGACTTCGAGTTTTAACTCTACGATTGCTTCGGCTTCGAACGATCCGGTACAACTCGCCAGTTCACCACTTTTATCGCTGATCGACGTTTCCAGTTTACACATTCCTTCGCGTTTTGGTTCGCAAATGACCGAAGCCGAAAAAGCATCGCCAACCAAAATGGAATCAATTTTCCAAACGATTTGGTTTTCTGGAGTGAGTTCGCCGCCGGTGGTGCATGAGATGAATTTGGCACCCAACGGAATTGCCGCCGACAACACGATATCGCGTGCTGCTGCATTGCCGATATTCTGAACCTTAATCTGAAATTCCGCCGGACTGCCAACAAATTGAACCGTTGGCGAATCAACCGCCATCACAATATTAGGACGTAACACATTGACTCGTTTATTGACTTTGGCGGCAATATCATATTGACCTGTTGCTTGAATATTGATGTCGATATGTTCTTGCTTCCCCGTCCAAACTTCCACGTCAATTTGTTGTTCTTCTCCTGCTTTCAAAACTGCTAATTCGCAGGATTTCATATCCGAACCAGTTTGGAGTAATTCGAGTTTTACATTTTCGGCGTCGCCGTTACCGGAATTGCGGACAAGCAATTTGTAACTGACATTGGTTCCCCACAACACTTCGTCGGGACCTTGGAGTTCCATTTCCAGAATTGGTTCTTGAACAACAATTTTCGCAATAGTTGCCGGTTTGAAAAAATCATATTTGATTCGCAAATCGACGGATTTCCGTTGTTGTGGAATCAGATGTAACACGAGTAATTCTTCTGCTTGTGCTTCGACGCGGCTGATTTTCCAAACGAAGTCGCGAACATCTTTATTGCCTTCGCGTGGAATGACAGAAGTAGTTCCGGCGCTGATTTCCGGTTGTGCGATTTCGAGCCAGTTGGGAATTTCGACCGTCAGAACAATTTGTTCCGCCGAAGAGCCGCCGCGATTGATAATTCGGATGCGATACAGAGCTTCTTGCCCTACAATGGCGCGTGGATCGCCTTCGGTTTCTACTTCGAGTCGGGGACTGATCAACAACTTCTTTTCGCGATCCGTACCAACGGCATTGACGATTGGCAACGCTGTTTCGCGCAACGCGGTTTCTTGCAAGGCGGTTTCTGGTTCGGTGTTGATTGTTCTTGCCGGACGATCCGATTTAACGTCTCTTGGGGCAATTTGATATTCTCCCAAAACGGGAGTTCGTCCTTGTTCGCGTGGTTGTGTTGTTCGCAATAAATTGTTTTCGCCTGTTAATGTTCGATCTTGTGTTGGTGTTGTCGAATAAGCGGAATAGGTATTGGAGTTGGAGTTGGTATTATTGGGTTCGACGTTGATTTCCGACAACTTGCGAGTGGGCGTCTGTCGTTCGGCAACACGCTCCGTAACACGTTCGGTTTCCGGTCGATGAATTGGTTCGTTTAAACGTGTTTCGTTTGAACGTGTATTGAGTGCTGGTTCTGCTTGCGGGCGAACCGGAATTGTTGAATTTGTCCGTTCACTTCGGGCGATTTCGGTTGGTTTCTCAACTATTTCTTCGTCGTCCGTTGTTAAAATGGGAGAGGGAGTAGTTGGCGGGGCTTGACGAGTTCGAGCTGTTTCGTTCAACACTGACCGTTGTGTTGGAGTTCGTTGTGTGGTTGTTGTTGGCGATGGTCTTGTTGTGGGAACATTCGACGGTTCCCGAACATTATATTTTTGCGAATTTAGTTCACGATTATAAGAATTTTCGTTGGGATTCTGTTTATCGAAAATTTGTTTACGCATATTATCCATGCGTATGAAAATGGACTCTTCCGAATCGTTGGGGTTGGTATTCCGTTCGGTGTTTTCGGTGATTGGGGTGGGAGTTCTGTTGGGAGGGAGATTGTTTGTTTCGCGTCGTCTTTCGGGAACGGTACGACGTTCTGGTGTTCGACGTTCTGCGGGAAGATCGGGATTTTCGACGGATTGTTTGATTTCTGAGGCGGTTGGGGGTTTTGGTGGTCGTGTTGGGACAGACGGCGAAGTCAGAGAGCGAACCGAATCTTGAGGATTACTTGGTGGGGAGTTTTCCGATTCTTCGTCGTCTCTTGTCAAGTTTGTGAATATTTTCTTGAACCGATCAACTAAGCCGAAACCTTTCCGTTCGGTGGCTGCTTCATCTTGTCCTCGATAGAGGGGGTCGGATGAGTTGGCAACGCGAATTGGTAATATTGTTTGCGTCGTTTGCCTGTCCACTGGGAGCGGTTGCGCCAACGCCTGAACCGCAAAAAGGGCAACGCCTAAAATCGCAACATGAAACCTGTGTATTTTGCAAGACATTTTAATTTCCTCTACCACTAGACAAAAAACATTATTCTATATGCAGACAATGTTTCTTCTGGAATCAAATGATTCATTCGGTTATATCGGCTCTAATGGGTGTATCAGTTTAATCGACTTTGCAGTTTTGGAAAAATAAATCGATTTTAACGAAAACTCCACATCGCTAAAGCTCCTGTTTTATCTGTTTTCGCAATCTGGAAATCCAATTGCCGTCCGAACACTGGGGCAAGTCGGCTAACGTCAATATCTATTTGGTGGGTGATGTTTCGCCGAAACATCACATTGCCGCAAGGCAATTCTGATTCTGTTTTCGGCTGGCAATTTGTATTGCTGAGCGGTTTGGAATCTGATTGCCATCCGAACACTGGGGCAGAATTGCCTTGCGGCAATGCAACCGTGGATGAAAATCCTTCGGCGAAAGGTCGCCCACCTTGTAGTTGATAGTGGAAAGTTGATAGTGGATAGTGTCGCATGCGGAATTTTTACCACAAAACAATAATTCCGCTTGCGACACTCTCCACTCTCAACTCTCCACTACAAGGTAGGTGATGTTTCGCCGAAACATCACATTGCCGCAAGGCAATTCTGACCCTGTGTTGAGTTGGTGTTTAATGATTTTTAGTTTGGGGCACGAGTAATGTGAAGCGGTTGGGGACGATTTCGACGTCAATCGGCAACATGCCACCGGGATCGCCGTCGAGTTGAAACGGGACAGGTTGTTCCGACGTTATTTTATAATGTGTTGCCTGTCCGAGTTTGGCGGTTGGCAACCATTGGTGCAGGCTGAAACATTGAGCCAACGCCGTGTAACACAGACCGTGAACTACAGAACCACCCCGAAACAAAACGTAATCCAACTTCCCATCGTTTCCTTTGGCAAACGGAGCAAGCGGTAACCCCCAACCATAACGGTTTATGTTGAACAAAAACGCCCAACGTGTTTGATTGTCAATTATTTTGTGTTCCGGTTGCAACATTTCAACGGTCATTTTGGGGAATCGATATTGATACAATGTTTGGCAAATTGGTTTGGCGTAAGAAAAATAAGAAATATGCGCTCCATGTTTATGCCCTTGCCGATAACGTTCTTCGCGATGGGCGTGAACTCCGTTGACGACGCTGGCATCAAATCCGCAACTGACCATGACCAAAAAGAGGCGTTGTGTTCCGGCACAATGGACATTGCCGGCGTCTAATGTGAGAATTTTTCCGGTTTCGAGAATTTCAGCAAGCCGTTTTGGTGTTTTGCCGAGTCGAAAATGTTTTGCTAAGAGATTCGCGGTTCCGGCGGCAAGCAATGTGACCGGTGTTCCTGGTTCTGTCCGATTGACCAATGTTGCTGCGGTACCGTCTCCGCCAACTCCAACAACCGCCCGTAATTGTCCTTCAGCGTGCAATATTTTGGCTTTTTCAGTTACTTCGTCGAGATCGGTTAGGAGTTCAACGGCAAATCTTTTTTCTTTGAGCCGACTTTTCAATTCCTCTGCTTGCAACATGGGCGAACGACGTCCGGCTTTGGGGTTGACGGAGATAATGATTTTTTGAGTTGGTAACATAATGTTGGATTTTCTATTTTTGTCCACGATAGAAAAAAAGGATGTGCAACATCATGCTGCCCATCCTTTGTAACAGTGCTATTGGACGCAAGGAGTCATTGGCACAGTGAGACATCCTGTCTTTGTTGCCAACTATCCTTTTGTCTTCCATGCAAAAGGTTCGCGGATCGAAACCAAAAGGGAAACCATTTGGAGAAAACCCAGTTTTCAGGGTGAAGCAACCCTGTCTCCATGATGGGTTGGTTTGGACCGACGATGCAATTATTTTACTCGTTTATTTGATTGATTCGGAGCAATAATCACACACATTTCCGGTAAACTCTTTCCGTCCTTAGCAAGAGTGCCGAAAACGCACCACAGGGCATCCTTCCCTGCCAACGTTATTTATCGAATAATCGTCGTGTTGGAATTGACTCCGAAAATCGACAGAACACAAAAAAGTCGAACAACACAATAGATAGGAAGCGGATTATTACGATTGTACGAATTACATTGACACAGGAAGCGATTCTTTGAGCGGGTTATTTGATTTGAATGCAGAAAACACGGAATACACAAAATATGCGGAATATTTTCATTCTACTGTTTTTTCCGTGTCTAAAGATTTATAAAAACGTATAAGTTGTCGTTTTTCGTCTTCAAACTCTTTGAGATGTCGTTCGAACCGATCTAGTTTGCGAAGAAGGTCGTTTGTGTTCACGACGATCAAAGTTTAACAATTTCATAAAATTCAAGCCAGAGTAGTTTGAGCAAAATAAATTGTTACGAAATTCTCTGGTGTCAACTTTTTTCTCTGTTTTGTGTTGTAAGATATATCATAAACATTTTAAGATATATCATAAATTCTCATGTTGACAGAATGGTGATTTGCTATTAAAGTTTAAAACATGATTTATTTCCCGTTTCGCAATCCTTAATTTTTGAGAATAATTACATGTCTGTTCAAGCACCGGAACCCCAATCTGGCAAAATGCATCTTTTGAAATTGCGTCAATTGCGGGATGATATTGAAAAGGTGGAACTTTCTGTTTCGGAAACAGAAATAATTGCCCGATATGAAAGGCTTTACACGGGTTGTGTCAATGATGTTTTGCGAGAACACTGTTTGACGAATCAGGCGCTTCCGGCGGCAATTCATCCGTTGCGTGACGAGATGGTGCTTGCGGGTTTTGCGTTTACAATTCGTTCCAATGCTGATCCGAGTTTGGAAGGCGAATTGGAGTTGCGAGTCAAAATGCTTGACGAACTTCGTCCGAACATGGTGTGTGTTTGGAATGCCAATGGAATTGATGATGCTTCCCATTGGGGCGGTGTGATGACCAAAATGTCGAAAAAACAAGGTGTTCGCGGCGCGGTGATTGACGGCGGGATTCGTGACACCGGCGATATTTTGTCGCAAAAATTTCCGATTTGGTATCGTTATCGTATTTCCAATGGATCGTTGTCTCGTGCGAAAATTACGGGTTATCAGGTTCCGATTACGGTTGGTACGGTATTGATTAAGCCGGGAGATTTAATTTTTGCGGATATTGATGGTGTGATTGTTATTCCGCGTAAACTGATTATTCCGGTTTTGGAGCGTGCCGAAACAATCGAATCCAATGAAGGCGAATTTAAGGAATGGATTGACGCCGGACTGTCGCCGGAAGAAGTTCATAATCGTGGCGGTTATTTTTAAACTTTAACGACGTAAAGACTTACGTTAAATTATTGCAGACGTAAACATTCCTTGAATATCGAAATATTCGGGGAATGGTTTATTTAATTTCCAATTTTTTTGAAAGGAACTTTAAAATGAAAAAGACGTATTGGACAATTTGGAAAATAGGGGGGGGGGGGGGATAACTGTAACAAAGAGTCAAGAAAGATAAAATGGAAAATTTTTGACGATTTTTCCGAAAATTTCTTTGACAAATTCTTGCGACAGATTCGTTCTTCGCCGTTTGGTTTTACACTTGTGGAGTTGTTGGTAGTGATTGCGATCATTGGAGTTTTGATTGCGTTGTTACTTCCGGCGGTTCAAGCTGCACGCGAGGCGGCAAGACGTTCACAATGTTCCAATCACCTGAAACAAATTGGGATTGGTGTTCACAATTTTCACGATACTTACAACGGGATCGTTCCGGCTGGTTTATCCAATGGCAATCGCGTGGGAACACTAGGATTGCTTTACCCTTTTCTCGAACAACAAAATTTGTACCAATTAATTGCTACAGAACCATACGTTAATCCAAGTGGAACTTCGTACCCTGGTTATGTTGTTTCCAACGAATGGTGGAACAATAATCTAACGGATGATCAACGTAACGGTTTTGCAACATTTAAAACGTATATGTGTCCAAGTCGTCGTTCAGGAGTACAGAAAAATGACAACCCCAACGGTAATGAATCTTCGACCGAACAGGGCAATGCGAATTCTGCCGGACCACTTGGCGATTATGCGACTGTTTTTGTAACGACAAGTGAGAAAAAAGGTGATTGGTGGAGTCTTTTCAGTGATCAGGAAAAATATTTTGGACCGTTTCGGATGGCAATTTGTTCTGATAATGGAACCAAACTTAGTTGGCAACCGCGAGACTCATTTGCTCGAATCAATGATGGTTTAAGTAACCAATTTTTTATTGGAGAAAAACATATTCCAACTAATCGAGTCGGTAAATGTCCCAATACAACTTATTCCGGTACAACTGCCAGTAGCACGCGAAATATGGGAGATTGCGGTTATTTAAAAACGGGACAACGACAAATATGTGCTGGAGCACGAGCAATGGTTTATTGGGAAGAGTACGATGCAGGTACTGGCTCACTTAAAACGGAACAACGTAATCCGCTTTGGCGACCCGAAGATTTTGCTGAAGATGATGCATCCCATGTTCCGCTGAATGCGCCTTTGCGTCAAATGGCGTTTGGTAGTTGGCATCCGGGTATTTGCATGTTTGTGATGGGTGACGGTTCAGTACGGGCTCCAAGTGTAACAACAGCATTAAATGTTCTTCGTGCGTTGTCACATGTTTCCGATGGGCAAACCGTTGAAGTGCCATAATTTGAGAACATTTATTTCGCCTGAACTATGATTTTGTTGATTCGTATGATTTTTGTCATCGTAATCATTTTAATCATAGTTCAATTTAGAGTAACATTTATAAATTTTTTAACCAAAAATTTTAATCATGAAAAAATATTTATTACCTTTATTGTTTTTACCGGCAGTATTGATTTTTTGCGCAACGTTATATTCACAACAACCGCAACAAACCAAGGACGCCGAACAAATTACGAACATTTATACTGTTACACCGAGAACCGGTTCGCAACATATTGACTTGAGCGAAAACTGGCAACTCGGTTGGCGTGACGATTCAAACAAAAATCTGAGCGATCTTGAAACAGTTAAAGATTGGATCAACGTGGAACGTCCTACGAGTGTTCCTGTTGCGTTATTCAAAGCGGGCAAATTACCCGATCCGTACAAAAATCTGAATGTCAAACAGCATAAATGGGCAGAACAAAAAGTCTGGTTTTACAAAAAAACGTTCAATATTTCCAAACCGGAAAAAGATGGTTTTGCGTTTTTAAGTTTTGACGGTCTTGATTATTACAGCCGTGTCTGGCTCAATGGCAAAGCGTTGGGCAAGCACGAAGGAATGTTTGGCGGACCCGAATTTGAAATTTCGCAACTCTTACATTTTGATAAACCGAACGAACTTGTTGTAACAATTGCGTCGGCGAATTACGGAAATTCAAATTATTCGCCACGAAATCCCGGACGATTTATCAAACCCTGGTCAACTTCCGGCGGGAGTGGTGTGGAGCCGTTTTTCACGTTTGGAATGTGGCGTGGTGTTCGGATTGATTTTACAGAAAAAATACACCTCGAACGCCCTTTTATCCGTACAGAAAAAATTTCAAACGATCAATCTGAAGCCATTCTTTTAATCGAAACGGAAATTTTCTCCGGTAAACATTCACTTCAGTACAAACTGCACGCCTGGGGAAATCAGCAGTTGGTCGATCTGTCGAATCCTAATTCCGTACAGAAAAATCCTGAAACAAAAAAAGAACTCAAAATACGGCTTATTCATCACGATCAAAAATTAGAAGAATCGTTTCCGGTTCAAATTTCCGAAGGACGAACTTGGTTCAAACGTCGAATCACCGTTAAAAATCCTGCGCTTTGGTTTCCCAATGGTTTGGGAAATTCGACAAAGCCCAATCTTTATCGTTGCGAATTGGAATTATTCGACGAAAATCGTTCCGTCGATAAAATCGTAACTAATATCGGAATCCGAACAATTAATTGGACGGAATCGGCGGGACAACGAATTGGCGATCGTTGGGGAAAGTGGCAATGTGTTGTCAATGGTTCGCCGATTTTTGTGAAAGGCGTCAACTGGATGCCAGCCGATACGCTTCTCGAATTACCGCGTGAAAAATTCCGTTGGCGGTTACAATTAGCCAAAAACGCCGGAATTCAGATGATTCGAATCTGGGGACCCGGTCATCAGGAATCCGAAGATTTTTACGATTTTTGTGACGAATTAGGAATCATGGTCTGGCAAGATTTTCCTATGGGAAATTTCGATACACCGGATTGGCCGCAAGATATTTGGGAAGAACAGGTCATGCATACGATTTTCCGTCTCAGAAATCGGGCTTCGCTTGCGGTTTGGTGCGGCGGAAACGAATTTAATCCGTACAGTAAAGGCAACGCCGCATCAATTGGGATTATTGAACGAAATATCCAATTCTTTGACGGAACACGGAAATTCTTGCGGACAACACCGGATGAAGGATCGTTTCACGCTTATCCCGATATGTGTCCGTCGTGGTACAAAAAACGTTTTGCCGCCTATCCTTATGTCGCTGAAACAGGAATTCATTCAATGGCGTCACCGTATTGGCTCAGTGAATACATTAATCCGCAAGAATTACCGACAGCGTACAAAATGTGGGATAAAGAATTTAAGAACACTAATCCCGAAACAGCGTTACATTTTGTCGAATATTCGTGGGGGCGTGTTCCGCGAATGCTGAGTCGGGCATCGCACATTATTGATATGACTTCGCCGAATATCGAAGATTTAACGTTGGCAACACAACTCGGCGCCGAAGAATTTTATCAAATTCTTAGCGAAGGAATCCAAGCAAATTATCCCGTAACAACCGGATTGATGCCTTGGGTTTTCGCAAGGTCGTGGCCGGTTATTGCCGGAATTCAGTTGGTGGACGGCGGCGATCAACCGTTGCCTCCTTATTACGCACTCAAAAGAACTTACGAACCACAACACGTTTTGCTCGACATTGACCGACTACTTTGGAAAAGCGGCGAACAATTTAATGTTCGCATTAAATCGCTCAACACCGCCGGACAACAAGGATTCAAAGGTCTTGTTTCCGTACAATTTTTCGACGATTCGTATAAAATATTGTACGATAAAAAACAACCAATCGAAATTTCAAACGGAGTTGCCGTGAATCAGGTCGATTTTGAACCGTTTACAATTCCGAACGATTATAAAAATCGATACTTTTATGTTGTTACAGAACTGTTAGGTACTGATGGAAAATCCGTGTCGCGTTCCGTTTACCGTCCGCGAACGATTGAAGCGATGGAAGAACCGGAATATTACAAAAAATTCGTTTCCGCTCCTATTGCATGGATCACATTGACCAAAGGTCCTTGGCTCAAAGAAACAATACAAAAATCACCAAAAACAACTCTTAAAGTTGAAAAAACAAAACCAAAACAAATCAATTCCCGTGATTTTGAACAAATATTAACAATTTCTAATACAGGAAATGTTCCCTGTCCATTGGTAATGCTTGACATTGCCTCCGCTGATGTTGTTGTCGATTGCAACGATAATTATTTTTGGCTTGCCGCCGGCGAAACAAAAATAATCACGGCAACAATTCATGCTCGCGACGGTAAAGAATTGAAACCGTTGGATGTTCAAGTACGATCATGGAATGTTGAATAAAGTTCGTTTCGTCAAATATTTGAAACGCAAATATTTGGTACTATTTTTTAATCCCATTAAAACCACAATTGAGGTTACTATGAAAAAATTTTTGATTCTGTTTATTGTTTTTGTTGCGTTTGTTACGTCAACGATGGCAAAAGAATTACCGCCGTTACCTGACCGCAATGTCATGAGTCAGGAATACTGGAATCTCTGGAATGATGAAGTCCAGCAACGAATTGATGATCGTATCGAAAAATACCGCAAAGCCGATGCGAAAGTCGAATTAAACAACGTAAAACCCGACAGTGAAATTAAAATTGAACAAATTTCGCACGAATTTCTTTTTGGTGCAAATATGTTCAACTTCGGTCAACTCGGTTCGAAAGAACTTGATGACAAATACAAATTGGTTTATTGCACGTTATTTAATTCGGCGGTCATCCCATTTTATTGGAAACCGTTCGAACCCGAACAAGGTCAACCGCGTTATGCGACAAATGCAGAAGACAATCCTGATTTTTGGGCAAAAACAACAGATTGTTACAAAGAAAAATTTTGGCGGCGCCCGGCAACAGATCAAATGGTTGAATATTGTGAGCAACACAATATTTATCGTCACGGTCATCCGATTATCTGGGGCAATAAACGTTGGCATCATCCTGATTGGATTCCGAAGAAAGAAGAAAATGTAGCGGAAATGGAACGACTTTTCGAGAAACGAATTCGTGAATTAGCGCAACGTTATAAAAATCGGATTAACCGTTGGGATATTGTGAATGAAAGTTCTGTTGATATGTTGAATCCGCATCATCCTAAATACGACGAAAACAATCCGAAAGGTTCTTATGGTATTTTGCCGCGTGATTACACGTTCAAGGCGTTCAAGGTTGCCAACGAGGTTTTTCCGCCGGAGGTGGTGCAATGTATTAACGATTACGCAAATAACCAGAATTACGTTAATCAAGTGAATGATTTGCGAAAGCGAGGTATTCGGATTGACGTGATGGGTTTGCAAATGCATCTTTTCAATCCGAAACAATGTGCCGATATTGCGAAAGGCGCACAAATTCAAACGCCGACGCAAGTGTACAATATGTTGTCGGTTGTTGAAAAAGCCGGTGTGCCGTTACACTTGAGTGAAATTACGATTACGGCTCCGAATGATGATACCGAAGGTCGTGAGATTCAAGCAAATATTGCACGAAATCTTTATCGGCAATGGTTTTCGTGGTCGTCGATGATGGCGATTACATGGTGGAATGTTGTGGACGGTTGCGGTGCGCCGGGCGAACCGACAACATCCGGTTTATTCACGCGAAAAATGGAACCAAAATCCGCGTACTTCGCGCTTGATCGACTTATCAATCACGAATGGAAAACGAATTTCGTGCAAAAAGCCGACAGCGAAAATGTTACGATTCCGTTTAGAGGTTTCAAGGGAAAATACAAAATTTCCTGGACAGATAAAAACGGTAACGCCCAAAATAAAGAAATTATCGTTAAATAATTTGTCAAACTATATTAAACCTTTTCTTTAATGCTTAATTTTGTGATTGCCGAAATTGTATCTGTTTCGTAATATTGAGTTAGCGAAAAGGTTTAATAGATCAATAAAATTTTTATCTGAAACACTCAAATGGTAGGCAATTTTTCGGCAAAAGGTTGCCTACCTGATGTTAATTTTGGAACGAAAATTCTACGAAATATTATGTGAACAGAATGTTCTGGACTTTTTTCACGTCAACATCGACAGGAGCAACATTGTCATTGAGAGCAACAGCGGCAACCGTTCCTACTCCCGCTCCAATTGCCATACAAATATTCTGAACGCGATAACTCGAATGCGCTTCATGCGTGCCGCTGATACAACGTCCAGCAACAAGCAAACCGTCAACCTTTTGCGGAATAACACAAGTTACAGGAATATCGTAAGGTTTGACTTTTGCGGCGGTTCCCTGAACTTCGGCGGTGGTTTGATTTTCCGCTTGACCGCTGCCCGCCGGATTGTGAATATCAATCGAAAAACGCGCTTCGCGAACAATAGCGTTATCCCATTTTCGACCGGAAATAAGGTCTTCGCGTTTCAATTGCTCCAAACCACGAATCCGACGCGTTTCGCGAACTCCAATCACCGCCGGCATGTGCGAAACATAAATGTTCTCATAACCCGGTAAATGTTTTTTCATAAAATCAACAACCTGAAACGCCTGACGACGACATTCCAATTCCGCTTTCGTCAAATCTTCAATATTCGTACCGAAAAGGCAGTTAATTTGTGTGGCGTTGACGCACGCTTTTCCGCGCCGCCCCATCTTGTAAGTACGTACAACACCAACTGTTTCCGGCAACTCGCCGCGTTTTTGCGCCGCAACAGTAACAGTTTCCCATGATTCTGTTGCGTTAATTTTTGTTGCTCTTGCCGCTTCTTCGCTACCGCAATATTGAGCGTTATCCGCAACTCCTTCCACCGCAAACATAATGGACATTGGTTGAACAAGCCCGTCGCTTTCACGCCCCATGTCATAAGGCACTCCCACCACCGCCGCAACATCCGCGTCGCCTGTCGCGTCAATAATTAACTTGGCGCGAATTGTTATTGTTCCTTCTTTTGAAATTGCTTTGACACCGACAATTCGGTTTCCTTCAAGAATTGGTTCCGTAACCCAAGCGTGAAGTAAAATTGTTGCGCCTGCTTGTTGGAGAAAATCGGCGTAATGCAAATCTGCTCTTTCGGGATCGAATCCGTTCCCGCCAATTCTGTCGTGAACTTCCTTAACAAATGGACTGTTGACACCGCCCATCAGAGGCCAAACCCGCGCGTGAATCCCCATTCCGCCAAGCCGACCATAACGTTCCAGAATTAACGTTTTCCGTCCAAGTCGTGCCGCATTGGTTGCCGCCGCAAAACCGGCAGGACCACCACCGCAAACCAAAATTTCCGTTTCAAAAGAAAGATTGGAAGAAGTAGAAACAGTTGGCAAGATTTGTTCTTGTGCTGTTGCAACACCTAAAACTCCTGCGGCTGTCGTACCGGCTAATGTTCCCAACAACCGACGACGATTAATTTTCAATGTCATAATTTTGTTCCTTTATTGTTAAAGGGTTAAAGTGAAAAATAATTTTACACAATTAAATTTTGATTTCAAGATTTTTTGTCCCATAAGTCTCTACTATTCTTATGCTCTCTAAATTTTTCAATTAGAGGCAAATGAGTTAATAACGACAAAGAACAAAAAAACTTAATCAATTCCTAATTTAAAATTCTGCGATTAAATTCGAGTTTTCTACTCTTGATTCTCAATGTGAAAATCCGCCGTTTGTGGTTCACCGACTTTCACAGTATAACGTAATTCTCCTCGCAATGCATGAGGTGGAATTTTGTACGGGGCGGCATGATTTATGTTATCGTTGGCTACCGGATTGGGGTCTTCCCAATTGATAAAAACAGCGTATTCACCGGGAATCACACCATTTTTTTTATCGTTTGCCAGTATCAACCGATATTTTCCCACTTTGTCGGTAACACCATACGCAGGCGGCGGAACATTCGGCGCATCTGAAATTGCTTGAAACAAGACTTTAAGATTTTCTGCCGGTTTGCCGTCAACAGTAACTGTTCCTGAAATTTGTGTTACCTGCTGCCGACAACCAATACACAAAAAAATTGTGACAAATAATAGTAAACAAAAAATTGGTTTTTTACTCATGTTTTTTTCTTTAGAAAATAATTTTAAGGTAATGAAGCCATTTCGCCGTCCATGATTCCGATACACTTTCCCCAAATACCGAGATTGTAAGTGGAAGTTGCGCTACTCCATCCGGTGCCGATGTTGATGGTATCAGAAACGAATCTCACGGAAGCGTCCGCCAGTGCTGCATTTATTCCGCCGGTGTGATACGCTCCCGCCGAACGCGAACATGTTTGTTTTCGGTTAGCGTCGGAATCCGTCATCGTATCGTAACAATATGACCAATCATGCGATTTAAGCGTTCCTGATCGTGAGGACATGGTATAGGTATTGTTTCGCGGGACGCTTGCCCAATAGGTTGCGCGGTAAATATCCGCTGCGTCTTTGGGATTTTTGGGAGAATGTCTTTCCACAAAAGCGATCGTATTTGAAGTACCATCCGTAATGGACACAAAAGATTCAAAACTTGCAACCTGAGAAAATCCACTGTTGACGTTATGATAAATTCCCCGCAAGGTTGGACGATTCACGTGACCCACGCGATCCCACCAAAAATTTGCGTCGGTATTGGCACCGGCAACAGCACGGTAGGAAGATTGATACTGATCGAACGGCGTATAACCGCCACCGTCAGAGGTTGAAAACAGTTCCGTATTGGGACGAGTCAATGTTCCGGCATTGGAATCCGAAGGACATTCGTAAATTGCCATTCGCATTGATGCCAATTCTTTATTTTGTCCCGGCGGATAATTTGTAGCATCATTGTTGCTCATATCAATTTGAGGGTTATACATTCCATAAGCCGATATCTGTTCCAAATAAGGCAAAAGTGTAATGCCCCAAATGGAACAAAATGTGGTCAAACAAGTATCCATATTCCCTGCTCCTCCAGTTTCACCAGTTCTTGCAGATACTGATCCGGCAGGCATGCAATTAAAGGAATCGTGATAATTGTGCGATGCGAGTGCCAACTGTTTCATTTTGTTTGAACACTGCATTCGTCTTGCGGCTTCGCGCGCCGCTTGGACGGCAGGCAACAGAAGTGCGATTAAAACACCGATAATCGCAATGACCACAAGAAGTTCGACAAGAGTAAAGCCGAACGGTGAAGAACGAAAAAGAGTTGAGAATTTTGCGGAAAAACGCCGAAAAATCGAACACTCTCCACTATCCGTTCTCAACTCTTCACTCCAGATAGCCCCCCCCCCCCTGCTTTACGCATTTTATCTGTTTTAACATTTGATTTTTCACCATAAAAATTGTAAAAAGCCCAACCAAGTATTTTGTGAAATTTTCCATTGTTATTCTCCTTATTTTCTAAGGTTTTACAAAATTTATCGCGAAACGTTCGCCGAAATACGGCAAAAAAACGCAACACGATTGAACTGAATTTCATAGTTTATACGGAATCAAGAAAATGTCAAGCGGAATTCTTTACTTTTTAAAAAATAGTGAGCGTTCACAATAATTTTCTCTATTGCGTGTTTTTTTGTGATTTGTCTAATCCGGTTATGACAATTTTACGGTATTGTTGTTTTCCCCATCAACATTTGGAGCCCTTGACGGAAAAACAAAATCGCAAAGAAAAGCATTGCCACCCCAAGAATACGGTTGATCCAAACAATCACCTTCAAATTCAGCCGTTGCCGAACACTTCCCACCGCCAACGAAAGACTCAGTTTAACCAACGTTATACTCACATAAAATGTTGTGAGAAATAA
>JAIRTV010000072.1 GCA_031254675.1 Planctomycetaceae bacterium
ATCTACCACGCTTACCCCCCCCCCCCCCCCTTCTCACAAATTCTAATTTTCTCATTGTTACTCCTTTTCCAAAAGTGTTTAATACTCTTTAACGCTTAAAAATTGGGGTTTTGAGACTGACCATTATCGAAAACAACGCGATTTCAATGTCTTGATCAGTGAATCTTTAAGAGCCAAAAGCATTCTAAAAAATAAAAAGTCCTCTACAGTAAATCTCAATAACGGTTGTCAACCGGAAAACTGGGAAAAATTGCCTGTCGGCAACACAATTTCCGGTAAACAACACAAGTTTCAACAAATAACGCAATTTTCGGCAAACAAGGTGGGCAATGTTTCGCCGAAACATTGCCTGCCTATCTTATTTTTGTAATATTTCTGCGGCATGTCGAGCAAAATGACCACGCATATCTTTGGAATAGGATTCTAATATTTGTTTCCCTAAACCTTCGACATCGCCAAGCCGGTACAAAGCACGCGCCGCACCAAGTTCAATGAGCGAATCACGACGACTTTTTTCGCCAAGCGCAACTTTGGGGTCTTCACGATCACGCTTTTCCGCTGTTGCAATAGAATCATGAACATAACCCATCATCTTCGGCTTTTTCAAATGTAACGCAATTGCCGACGCTCCGGCGGGATCGCCAATCCATTCCAACGCCAAAATACACGCCCGATGATGCGAAAAATCGTCTTCCTGTTTCAACTCCTCAAAGCGTTTAATAATGAACGGAATTGCCGCTTTACTCTTAATTCGACCAAGCATCATAATAATCTGATCAAGCGGACTCGATGCCATTCCGAATTGACTCATGCCCTTGAAATTCCAACCGTCGTCCCATTGCTCAAATTTATGTAACGATTCCAGCAAAACCGATTCTCCCGTCGCATCGCCGTAAGCCGCCAAAATTTTAGCGTAGGCAAGTTTTGCGTTAACATCGGTTGCTTCGTTATAAGATTGTCGTAACAACGGCTTCGATTCTTCAGGATACCACATCACCAACGCTGCACCTTCATAATCGTTCGGAATTGTTTTAACCGCTTCAGCGAGTTTATCTTTTGAGTTACCGTAATTATCGGTTTCCGTCAAAACCGATTCCGGAAGATTGCCGATTTCGACAAGATGTTTCTGGACTTTACGAATATCGACATGACGTACGGAAACTTGATCTTTGACCGAAATTGCCGCCGCATAGCCAAGCCCGTAACCTTGATTTTGCAGATCCGCCTGCATCCGAATCAACGGCAACGCATCACGATGGCAACTCGTCGCCAACGCCCCAACCAAAATACCATCAAGCCCTTTCGGAATACTGCTACGATAAGGATAATAAGCGTAAATCCCAACCTTTTTCGGATGATGAATTTCCAAATAAGGTTCAACCGTGTAACCATGCGTATCAAAATTACTAAATGAACGCGCAATACTATCAGGATAAGTACGCAAATTAATCTGATCAAGCGGCGTAAATGTAAATTCCCCAACAATACGACGACGTTCCCGCGTATTAAGAATTTTTCCCTGATCAAATGCAGTTGGGAATTTCCCTTTTCCGTACACAAAAACATGAGTTGCATCAATCGGGTCGGTGTCGTCAATGTACGTGTAATCGTTATTCATGTAACGACCACCAAGATAACGCGGAGCAAGACCGGCTCCTTGTACGGTTATTTCATTTTCCGTAACGTATTGCATTTCCGCTCCGGCTGTCATTGCAATATCACCGTTACCGGTTGTATCAATAACAACGTTGGCTAAAACAATTTTGGGACCAAATTCTGTTCCAAGTAAAACGCCTTTGACAACAGTTCGACCTTCGGCGTCCGGTTTCAAATCAACAACGGCACCGGCACCAAGAACACCATACCAAGCATCACCACCCGCTTCACGAAGTTTTGTTCGCCATGTTTGTGCTTTTTGCACAATATTCCATGAACGTTTGCCTTCGGTAATTTCGTCCGTAAAACCAACTCGGTTGCCCCAATAATAACCGGCAATGGCTCCAAGCGTTCCAACGCCGCCCATATCGTGCAAAAATTCAACAACCAATGTTTTGGCACCGGCGCGTGCCGCCGCAATTCCGGCTGGCGCACCGGTTGTCCCGCCGCCAACCACCACCACATCATACGACGCCACAATCGGAATTTTCAATCCGTACTCGTGAATAAATCCAAGCGGTTTCTCATAAGACCGAATACCGCTCAATAATTCCCGAATATCACCGGCAATTGTTTTATCCGATTTTTCCGATGCCAATTTTGAATCGAACATTGTTACATGAAGCGAATTAACAGGAACCGATTCTTTTTTCGTTGCCAATTTTCCCGCTTCACGACCAAGTTCACGTCCTTGACGAATCGAATCTTTTCCGAAACAATTACCAAGTTTCAAGGAATTTGAAATATTGGAACCGGGCAAAAGAGTAATTCGATCCGCGGTGAATTGCTGATCTTTATGGTAAGTCGCCAAACGAATTTCCGTTTCAATGTCGCCAAGTTTACCTAGATCACCGCCAAACGCTTTTTCCGCGTCTTCGCGTTTAATTTCAAATGTGTATCGAAAAATTGGAAATTCGCCGCCTTCGGTTTTTGCCTGATTCGGCCAATGCGTATGAAACGGTTTATCCATCGTTTCACAAATTCCACTTTGCAAAATCGTGAATTTTTCTTTTTCGAACGGAATTTCACGACCACCAATAACAACATATTCGATTTTGACAAAATCGTTTCCTTTATTCGATTCAAGCAACTCCTTGTAATCCGTGCGAGCGTCAACCACACTTTTGGCAGTAATCGCTTGACGTCCCGAACGAGAAGTAATAACCGCTCCTCGAATATCACCTTTGGCATCCGTCAACAATTCCGTAATATACGTTCCATAAAGAAATTTGACATTCGATTTAAGTAACACGTCATCAAGTGTTTGTTTGATATGAAGCGGTCGCGGCGGTTCGGTGGTTTTGAAAGATTCTTTTTTCGTAATCGGAATCGCACTCGTCAAATCAGTCCGGTTGGCAAGAACTACAATTTCACCCGCCAAAATTAAACGTGACGATTTTTCCATTGTCGCATCAATTTTAACGTAACGCATCAAAATTGACCGTTCCAAACTAAGCGAAAAAAGTTCTGGAGAATCCGAAACGGGAAGTTTTTTGTTATTCCGTTTCGCCGTTCCAATCGGTGTCCATTCTGCTTTGTCGTTACTCATAAAATAATCAACCTTTTCAACAGCAAAATTATTTTTCCGATAAAACGGTATAAACGAAATAACTCCAACATCTTGCTTCGCACCCAAATCAAGTACCACCGTCATATTACCATTGACTTGCAAACTATCGTTTCGTGGCGAAGCGGCTTTCGTATCCGTTAAACGGTTTTTCGTTGGTGTTTCAGGATGATTCGAATTGATTTCCTGTAACACTTCATAAGAAAACGATAATTTCTTCGGATGACGTAACAACAATTCAATTTCCGATTCATTTGTTGCCGCATAAATCGGGTCGTTCATGATTGTTTCAAAAAGCGAATCGGCTTTTTCGTCTTTGTTTTCATTTTCGTTATGCCAAAGTCGCAGTGTTGCGGTCAAATCTTCGCCGAGATACGGATACTGCGTCAAAAGCATTGTTTCCGCTCCGGCAGCCGCCGATTCCTGAGCCGCTGCAACCGCGCCGGTCGAACCGCCAAGAATAAGAACATCAACATCGTAAACAATCGGAAGTGTTCGATCCGATGTGGCAATAACAGAATTTCCAGAAATTTCCTCAGCATTTCCGGCATGACTCAACGTCATCATCAAAATAAAAAAAGTAGCAATAATTGTTCGTCTGATGTTACACATAGTTTTCAAAAGGGGTTAGAAATTAAGGGTTCGATTTGAGTTCAAAATTAAAAACATTCGCGCCTTTAACAACAGTTACGGAAAAAGGCGTCGTTGTTGTTTCGGTATAAATTGCCGGAAGTGTTTCGTTGAAAACAATGGAAATTTTTGTTCGATAAATTGATATTGTTATTGAGATTCATCATTCCAGTCGGACACCGGATCGTATAAATCCCATATTTCTTCTCTCGAAAGAGCACGAGCAAAAAAATGAAATTCGTCTAGGCAACCACAAAAATTACGAATTGGTTGACTTTTTTTTGTTTGATTTGTTACAGGAACATTGCCAATTTCCGCCATGCCAATCCGAATCGGTAACGATTCCTTAAAAGGAAATTCAACAATGGGCGTTCCAATTAAAACCCCATCAACAAAATAAGAAACCGTTTGCGTCAACCCATCAACCACCACCGCAAGATGTGTCCATTGACCAAAGTGTTCCGGTTTGAAATAAGGCGATGATTCATAACGTAATTTTTCATTGGGAATCGGACTGGCAAGCTCCAAACGAAGACTGCCCGATTGCAAAATTGACCACTGCAACGCCGGCAACAAACGTCCTCCAACCAGATCGTTTTCCGTAGCGAATATCGTGTTGGAACGCCGATCCAAGGAGTTGATCCGAATCCAGGCGGAAATCGTAACAGATTCGCATGATTCCGGTACAAAAAAACGGATACGATCTGATGTTCGTGAAAATTCGACGGCTCTTTTGTCCGACCATCGCCCCTCCGCCAATCGACAACCAACAATTCGACCGTCACGAAAATCATCTTTCGGATACAAAATAGTATTGGCAACCGATTCCATGTCTTTCGTCAAATTTTCAAAATCAAAATGAAACAACATCAACGGATCCGTCTCAAAACGATGCCGCCGACTTCGCCATTTTTTGTACTGTAAATCAACATACTCTTTTGTTTTGCCCTTCAAGGAACGTGTTGGAGCAAACACATCGTGATTCGCCTGAAAATATTGCGAATCGCCGTTAATTGTCACAAATAACGCTTCGCCTTCTTTCAAATTGGCAGGAAAATGATCTTGCCCGAACGGTATGTCTTGAAGTTCAATTTCTCCTTTAATCACATGAACTTCCGTTCCTCGCGGCGTTACACTAACCGCAAACGCCGTCCCCAAATCTTTCACAACCATTTGCGGCGAAGAAACAAGAAAACCTTGCGCTTGCGGCGGAACAGTTACATTAATATTTCCGAAACGACATTGAACATGATTGATGGAAATAATCTTCAATTCGGCGGGTCCTTCCATAACCACTTCAGCACCATTGAAAAACGTTAAAGAAACCAAACCACTACGCAACCGCATCCAACATGTTTCCACAGATTGACCTTGACGAAAAAGACCACTCTGATGATCCCAAACCGCATCCGCCGAACCCGAAATAATCGCCACCGCACTACTCACCAATTCCGGCAACTCCTCCAGCTTTTCCGGAATAGGATCATTTTTCGTCAACACTGTTACCGGAATATTTTCGCTATCGTCTCGCAAAAAATAGAATGAAAAAAGAAAACCAACCAACATCAAACCAAAAATTGTTGCGATTATAATTACCGGTAACAGAATAGAATGTAAATTTCGCAACAATTCCGCACGGAAATTGCCGCCAGATCGGCGTTTATTCAATGTTGAAGAAATTGTTTCCGACGAATAATTTGCCGGTAATGACAACGTTTTTTCACCAACCGCTTCTTCAAGCATCACATCAAGTTCGATTTGCCGAAACAATGTTGCGGTAAGTTCAGGAGAATTTTGTAACAAATTCCAAAGAGATTGACTTTCTTCTTCCGTTATTTCGTTGGAAATATAGCGTTGCACAAGATCGTCGATGCCGGACGGTTTGTTATCATTAATCGGTAACATATTTTATTGAGTCTCTCCATGATTTAACCGGCGACAAATTCCGGTACGTAATTTTGCCCGAATCCGACATAACATTCGATGAACCGTTGCCGTTTTCTTTTTGATAATCGAAGCAATTTCCTGTGTTGTCATTCGTTCAAAATAATAAAGATCAATCACGCGACGATGTTTCAAAGGAATTTCTTCAAGGCAAAGTCGCAACGCACAAATTTCTTCTTCATGCTGTTCGGGAGTTGGGTCGTCGTCTCCAAGTTTGCGAAGATGTTCTGCGATTTTCAATAAAACATCTGGACGATTATGCCGCGAATGATCTCGCCAATAACTCAAAACAACTTTTTTCGTAATTCCCGCTAAAAGTGGTCGAACATCGTCACTGATTTCCCATTGTTCTGCTTTTTCCGTAAATTCGATAAAAACCTGTTGAACAATATCATCGCAAATCCCATGAAGAGGAGCTTGACGAACCGCCAATCGCTTCACATAACCATGATGGGCAAGAAACAAAAGTGATGCCTGTGTTTTCGAAATACCCATGCGACCAAAATAAATGCGAAAATAACTAAAAAAATGCCTTTTCACATTATTCCACAAAACAGCAAAATCGGACACCTTTTGTGTAGATTTTTTGAAAATCGTTGCCAATCCTTAAACAGAAGTTCCAAGCGAAAAGAAAGCGTGAGAAAGAAAATCGCAAAAATCCAGAGATAATAGCAATTTATAGCGTGTATTGTAACCGCTGACGCAAATTACTTCTCGATCACAAACGGTACATCGTTGTCTTTCCAGCCGATTTCCACCACCGAAAGATACCAACTTTTACCGCGGTCTGGATTGCCCTGATAGAACAAATAGGTTCGTCCGTCGTTGTCTTCGAACACGCCAGGGTGACCGGATTCGGAGCTGTTCCATTGGTCATTCAGACCGTTCGGAATGAACGGCACCGACCAGAGTCGAGTCCAATTGATACCGTCTTCGCTCCGAGCCACGCCGATCTGTTGTGGATCGTTATTGTAACCGCCAGCGTAGAACATAATCAAAGCGTTGTTCCTCCGGCAAACCGTCGATGCTTCGATACAACGGGTTTCCCAAGGTAACTGCGGTTCCAAAATAGATCGGTCAACAGCTTGAGTCCAGGTGTTGGGACCATAATCGGAATTCTTGTCAGCTGTTGCCACGACGAGTTTTTGGATTCGCATGTCTGGGTCTCGGGTCGCTGCGTACAGAAACAGTTTGCCCTTGAACTCGAATACATCAGCGTCGATGGCACGTCCGCAAGTCCAATTACCATGAGGGCGGAACACCGGATTCTCTGGATGCGGCGTAAATTTGATGCCGTCTTCCGACGAAGCGTAACAAATCGCATCGTTTTTCCCATTGCCGTAAGTCTGATAGAAAAGATGTACTTTGTCGTCCCAAACCCGAGCGCAAGGAGCACACAAACCTTTGGCATCGCACTGTTGCATTGGCGGTAACTCGGTCACGGTTTTCCAGTTTGTCAGGTCGGAACTCTCCGCGATACCGATAATCCAACCGTAAGGCGTTTTGACTTTATCACTTGGCGGCAACGAAAAATACATTAGATATCGCCCCTTGAATTTCACAACCGTTGGATCTTTCGAATAGGGTATCGGTGTATCGTCTTTTGAAAACCGTTTTGTTGCATCGCCCCATTTCATGGCAGGTTCGGCAATCGGTTTGCTTGTCGGATCGGTGATCCACTTGACATCTTTATCCGTTGGATACAACGTTTTCGGAACATCCTGCGACCAGACAACACCAGTCAGAAAAAGAAAAAATAATACGATGATTTTGTTTGTGAATTTCATAACGAAAGATTGTTTTGGCGACATTATTGTGTTTCAGGAAAAAAGGAAAGGAACATCTTTTGCAGGGAACGAAGTTCAAAAGACATTTTCTATTATTCGTCTTCGTTTTCGACTTTCGCGATCATTTTGAGGAATTGTTTCATGTCGGGGCAACGTTTGGTAACATCTGGAACAATACAGCTGTGAATTGCACGGGCAAGCGTTTTATTGATTTGCGGGCGAAATTCAAAAATGGGAGTGGGTGGTTCGCTGTGTGTCATGGCAGCATTGCCGCTGTCGCCGCGAGGCCAAGGAAGTTGCCGCGTACAGAGTTCGTAAATCGTAACACCAAACGAAAAAACATCCAACCGAATATCGGTTGGTTTCCGGCGTACCAATTCGGGCGCCATGTAATTTGCTGTTCCTGTACGATTTCCGGGGTCAGTGAACGGCGGACGATTCGGAACACTTAACCCAAAATCCGTCAACTTCAAAACTGTTCCGTCTCCAACAAACAATAAATTACGTGGACAAATATCGCGGTGGATAAAACCTTTGTCGTGAACCGCCTGCAACGCTTCTGCAACTTGACGAATATAAAAGACGCGTGCTCCTGCCATGAGGTCTTCCTGAACCATCAGAACATTGTTTAGACCTGTTCCTTCGAGATATTCCATGACGAGATATTGTTCACCTTCTGTTGTTAGACCTTGCTCGAAGGTTTTGACGATATACGGATGATCAAACAACACTGCAATTTCGCCTTCTGTTGGTTTGCGACATCCTTTGAAGCGGGCTTCTACCGCAACTGTTTTTTTCATATCGAGAATTTTTAACGCGACTAATTGACCGGTTTCTCGATCGCGTGCTCGATAAACTTGCGACATTGTACCGGAAATCGCCGAATGGAGTAATTCGTAACGTTTCCGGTAATTCAATTTGCTCTTGCCGAATATTTTTGAAAAAAAACTCATAGTTTGTTGGTTGAAAATGAGGTAGATTATTCTTTTCAATCTTCGACAACAGAAAACAGTTGAGATTCTTCGCGAGCCAGACCTGCTGCGCCAATGTAACTGGCAAACGAACCTAGTTGTGCGAAATCGAGTTTGAGATTTTCTGCTAAATCTTTTAACGCTCGTTTGTCAACTTCTTCGCGAATCCGTGTAAGAAACAGATCGCCGATTCGTGAACCTTTTCCGCCGAACATCATTTCGCCGCCGACTAAAACACATTCGGGATCGATTGTGTGAAGTAGTGTAACAATTCCGATTCCCAAAAACTGGGCGGTATCGAGAACGATTTGTGTGGCGAGTTCGTCGCCTTTTTCGGCTTCTTCATAGACCATTCGGGGAATGGCATCGAGAGGAGTATCGCGGTTAATTTTGAGTGAGGAACTGAGACCGATTTCGATCAATTCCCGTGTTCGGCGGGCGACAGCGGTTGCGCTGGCGTAGGCTTCGAGGTGTCCCTGTTGAAGACAGTTACACCAACGCGCACCGGACGACGAATCAACAATCATGTGTCCAAATTCACCGCCGAAACCGTTGGCGCCTTTGATTTCGCGTCCTTCCACGATAATTCCGCAACCAATTCCTTTATCCAGTAACAGCAGACAAACGCTTTGAGTTCCTTTTGCGGCGCCGATCCAATATTCGCCGTAGGCGGCGGCATTGGCGTTGTTGCAAAACAGAACCGAATTGAGACCGGAATATTCTGCCAATTTTTCGGCAATTGGATATCCTTGCCAATTGGGAATATTGGGTGGGCGATGTAATTTTTCGGTGCGGGGGTTGAGAGAGCCGGGAAAACTGAAGCCAGCCGAAACAATAGATTTGATATCGGTGTTTGTTTTTTCGATTGCTTCTAGAACGGCGTGTGCGGCGTGACGGGTTGATTCTTCGGGACCGAGTTCGGCGTGGTGTGGTGTGGCGAAGTAGGCAACGGTGCGACCTTCTTGATCGATAACACCGATCTTCAAATACGTACCGCCAAAATTCATGCCAATAAAAAGCGGAAATGTCGCCTCAGCGACAGGAAAATGAACTCGTTCTTCCACCATAATCGAATTGCTCATAATGTTTAGTGAATTGTTGATTGTTACAGTCGAGTTTTACGGATAGACAAACTCATTGGGGAAATGACAAATATCCAATTCATGGATAATTTGACTGATTTATCTTTGAAGATTATATCGAACTTCGATAATGAAAGAAATACACTCGATCAATAATTGAGACCTTTTTTTCCAACTCTTTCCTAAGACAATGAGGAGTGAATAGTTAGTAGTGAATAGTGAATAATTCCGTTTGCGTTACTATTCACTACTAACTATGAGGTGGGCAACCTCTTGATGAAACATTGCCCACCTCGTTTACCGAAATTAACACACCATCCCGCGAACGCCGGAGAATTTTTACTTGATTTTTTTCGATTTAAATGTATGCTGTTCTATGGATAAAAATGATAGATGCTGATATGAATGTCACTGTCATTGCTTGAAGTCGCTAATTCACGATAGATTACGGCTATTTTTTTGTTTGGGTGTTTTCCGTGGTTCCTTCATCAAGGGATAGCGATGTTGGCGTCGTTTGATGACACGTGGTTCGAATCGGTCCGGACGATCCGGGACGACAAGACAGCTCAAATACCGCAGCAGACCTTGAAGAATTTCAACCGTATCCGTTAGCCACAAACGCCATTCCAAAAGATGAGCACAACATCGCGTAAAACTCAAACGTCGCGGAAG
>JAIRTV010000120.1 GCA_031254675.1 Planctomycetaceae bacterium
GAGGCAGCGCGGCGAAGTCAATGTACCAACCAACAGAAACAATGGGCGATTGCGTGTCATAATATGCACGACCAAATCGGTTACTTTCCATCTGCCGTTAATCAAAAAATGGCTCTCAAATATTTGGCAGAAGAAAACGTTGAACCAATACCCGCCGATATTACTACCTCAGGAAGTTCCGCCGCTCGCTATGCCCGATTGATTCTGAGTTGGGTTACTCCGTTGATGCCGTACATTGAATTGCAAAGTCTTTACGACGGTGTTCAAACTTGTGTGAAAAATAAGGATTATAATCCCGATTCGGAATCAGCAGGAACAACCGCAAAACCGAATCCTTATATCACTCCAATTGCCAATGCGGTTTGTCCTTCCGCCAGTCGCACCAATAACTCTCTGGGTTTGCCCAAACCGCTCAACAGTTATCGGGCTTGTATTGGCGATCTCTGGACACATACCTTTTCGCCGTACAATCGCGGAATTTTCGGACGCGGTGATCTTGCCGATGTTACGATGGCTTCCATCACCGACGGAACCAGCAATACCATCCTAATAAGTGAAACCGATATCGGACCAGGAAGTGATTTTTCAAACTTCAAGAAAATTCTCGGCGGTATCACATTAAGCGTTACGACAATGCAAGCGGTTGATTGCGAAGCGCGACGCGGTTCGAATGGAGATTACAACGCCACTTCTGCAAATCTTGGTGCGGGAATTGCCGGAAGTTGTTGGGGACAGTCCAGTATGATGACAACTCTTTTCACCGCAACACTTCCGCCCAATTCTCCGAGTTGCAGTGAGTCTTCCAACCAACAACTTGGTTTTTACGCTTCAGGAATTGTTTCGGCTTCAAGCCGACATCCGGGCGGGGCAAATGTTACATTGGCGGATGCGTCGGTGCGGTTTATTTCCGAAACAATCAACGCTCGAACTCCTTCCATCGCCGAACCAACCCCAACAACTGGTCCAAACAACATCACCGGCGTTTGCGATTTTTCCGGTATTTCACCTTATGGTGTTTGGGGGGCAATGGGATCAAAAGATGGCAGCGAAACCGTCTCGCCGTAAATAATCCGCGTTTTTCAAATCAGTTGTTTTCCGTAATTTTTATGTTCAATTCAAACCAATTAACAATTCAAAAACATTAAGGAGTTTTTACTATGAAAAAACATGCTTTTACTCTTGTTGAATTACTTGTGGTGATTGCGATTATCGGAGTTTTGATTGCGTTGTTACTTCCGGCGGTGCAAGCGGCGCGTGAGGCGGCACGACGGATGCAGTGTAACAATAAACTCAAACAACTCGCGTTGGCTTGCCACAACATGCACGACACCCTCAAACATTTTCCGGCAGCAGTACACAACAAAGAACTTTCGATTGATTTCAACAAAGCGGAAGGTCTTGCGTTGGATACGGCACACGATAGCCGATCATCAATCGGTTATCTTGCTCCGTTGTTACCGTATATTGAATTGGCTGCGCTTTACGAACAAGTTTATGCCGCCGCCAAAAATAAAACCTGTAAAGCGTGGGAACCAGTGTACACTTCCGGCGCACAAAGCGGCGAACCTTCACCATATTCTGTTATGGTAAGTGCGTTTCTGTGCCCTTCCGACCCAATTAAAACGGGAACAGATTACGGATTTCTTTCCCCCAATCCGGGAATTTACAACGGACTGAACAATTATCGTGCCTGTACCGGTGATGCCTGGGTTGCTTACCGATGGACAACTCGCGGTATTTTCGATCAGGGAACTTCTTATTTAGGAACAATTGACACAATCAGTGATGGAACCAGTAACACTATGCTTTTAAGTGAAACATCTATCGGACCTGGTGTTGGTTCCGCAAATTACAGCGGACTTAAAGGCGGAGTCGTCTTAAACGTTACATCTCGAAAACAAGCAGATTGTATCAGTTACAAAGGAAGCGATGGAACTTTAACTGCAACAACCGCTAATTTAGCTTCGGGACGTTGTGGTCATCGCTGGGGTTCCTGGCATCCGATTTTTACGACATTTCGCGCTCTTATGCCTCCCAACACACCAAATTGTTCATCCGGTGCCGATAATATTGAGCAAACCAATATTTCTGTCAGTAGTTATCACAGCGGCGGTGTCAATGTTGTTTTTGCTGATGGAGCGGTTCGATTTATTAGCGAAACGATTAACGCACGCGATACAAGTGTTACAGAGCCATCCGGTTCAACTGCACCGAATGACTGGAAAGCAATCATTCGCAGTAAATCACCGTACGGTGTTTGGGGCGCACTCGGTTCACGAATGGGCGGCGAAAATGTCGCAATTCCATAAAATCGTTGAAAATGGATTGTTGGTCGTAGAAAATAACGCAAGTTATCAATTAGTGATCCATTTTCCATTTTTGTAATCAAAAACGCGAAATAAACAAAAGGTTGCCGATTTTTTAATTCCCAGCCTTTTGTTTATTGACACAACATTTTTATTCCATTAACTTTTACCAAGGAGAAAAAAATTATGAAACAGTCATTTTTGATTCTGATCTTTTCCTGCTTATTTTTTGCAACAGTCGGTTGCGGCAAACAGACCAATATGCCGAAACTTGTTCCTTGCCATATTACCGTTACTGATAATGGTGTACCGGTTGCCGGCGCACGAATTTCAATGGCGGATGAATCGTCAGCGGAATCGTTGGCAATCAACGGAATTACCGACTCGTTCGGTGTTGCGAAAATGAGAACCACGTACACGAAATACACCGCGTCGGGTGTCCCGCAAGGAACTTTCAAAGTTGCCATCGATAAAGAACCTCCAAACTTGCCGCCACAAAATGTTACAGACGATATGAACGAACAACAAGCCGACGCCGCCATGAAAAAATGGGAAGAAGAAGTCGATCAATTACGAATCATTCCCAAAAATCTCATTTTTATTTCAACAACTCCAATTACCCTTGAAATAAAAGAAAAAAGCAATCTCAATATTGATATTGCCGATTATAAAAAATAACAATTTGTTAAATGTTGTCTTGTATTGGACGACAACATTTATTAAAATTACAAATTCTTTAAGTTGGTTTTTTTAACATTTTACAATGTGAAAGGAAATTTTATGAATTATTCTGATTTAACCCGTCGTGATTGGATGAAAACGTTAAGTGTGGGTGCCGGTTTTGCCGCCGGATTGGGATTATGGAACGAAAATGAAGCCAATGCTGATCTTCGGATTCGTAAAGACGCTCCCGCTGGTCAAGTTGCCCAAGGTCTCGAAACGCCGCCTTGCCGGTTGGACGATGGCAAAATTATCCGTCCACAAAGTCCGATTCCAAAAATTTCTGAAACAGATGTTCTTGTTGTTGGTGGAGGAGCCGCCGGAACCGCCGCCGCAATTTGCGCCGCTCGAACCGGTGTCAACGTTACACTGGTGGAACGTTACGGATATTTCGGCGGACTCATCACCGGCGGTTTGGTACTCAAAATTCTGTCACACCGCGCCGCCGGAAATCAATTGGTGGGACGCGGTATTACCGAAGAAATGCTCCAACGACTCGAAAAAATGCCAAACGGTCTTGATAGCAATTACCGGAACACCGAACCCAAAGTCGATGCCGAAGTGTACAAATATCTACTCGTCGAAATGATTTCCGAAGCCGGTATTGATGTCTATCTGCACAGTTGGGCTCTTGATGCGATCATGGACGGCAATATCTGTCGCGGCGCAATTTTTCAAACCAAAATGGGACCGCAAGCAATTCTTGCCAAACAAGTAATTGATACAACCGGCGACGGTGATATTTTTGCTTCGGCGGGTTGTGAACACGAAATACGAACTTATTGGATTGGTTTGGTGCATCGAATCGGCAATATTGACCGTGCAACTCCACCAGCCGGAACCAAAAAACCACGCGGTCTGGGCGATGGAACCCCAATTCCCGGTGTTCAATGGGTTAATATGAGCGGTCCCGACGGTAACGGGCTTGATGTGAAAACGCTTTCAAAACTCGAAATGAATCACCGTAAACAGATTTGGAAACAGGTTCAGGAACTTCGCAAGACGTCGGGTTACGAAAAAACATTTCTGGTCGAAACAGCGCCACAAATTGGAGTTCGTGTTACGCGGGTACTTCGTGCGGTTCACAATATGACGCTTGCCGATGCCGAAAACGGACGAAAATTCGATGATTGTATCGGTATTGGCGGGGCTTGGTTCGGAGAACACGCCGCATGGGAAATTCCGTACGGAGCGTTAATTCCAAAAACGATTGATAATCTTTTGACCGCAGGACGAAGTACCGCCGCGGAACCAAAAATGTCCGAATTGGTTCGTGTTATTGTTCCGTGTTGGGTTACCGGACAAGCCGCCGGTTGTGCCGCTGCTCTTGCCGTCAAGAATCAAACCACCGCACGGAATGTCGATTACGCCGAATTAAAAACATTATTACTCAAACAAAAAGTGTTTTTATCGTAAATGTTTTTATCGTGAAATCGAAATGTGAGTGGGCAAGTCATCGTTTATTGTTCATTTCGTAACAATGAGAGAACAACCCACCACAATATAACGTGAACGGTTACGCTCAATCTTGCCGGAACAGTTTTGTCTCAAGAACTTGTGGAAATCATTGCCGCTCTGGACACACTGGAAACCATAAACCTTTCAGATTGTCAACTAGACAACGAAATGGTAAAAACGATTCGCGGTATGAAATCGGTAAAAACGTGGATACTTTCCGATGAATAGTTACGTTTTTCCGCTTGAGTCCTGATTGACACCAACCGACGTAAGTCGTAAGATTAAAATAACTTTCGACGAAATAACCGCCTATCACTCAATTGCTTGGTTGGATTTGCCTAAATTAACAATTAGATAACCAACACGAAAAATTTTTTGAAATAAATTTATTGGGTTCGTATTTGCTTCACGGTCAATTAGTTGTATAATAAATAAGCAAACCCATTGGCGACGAGCTGTTGGGAATATTTTATTCGTTTTCCCCTTCGTTTAAGGATTCAAACTGGAAAGGAGTGAGTTATGCACAAAACAATTGGAATTGTCAAAGGCACCCTGCTGACAGAAAAACAACGTCATCATCTTGCCCGACGGCTGGAAGGAAAATCCGTCTTGGAATGGGTTGTTCGTCAGATGACGGATTGCGAACGGCTTAACGGGGTGGTTGTTTTGGCGGAAGAAGGCAACAATGGTGAACTGGTGCGTCAATTAACGCCGATTGATGTTCCGGTTTTTTCGTCTGCGGCGCGGGATACGCTGACGTTGCTCCAGCAGACGTTGGAACATTTTCCGGCGGATGCTTGTGTGTTGATTGGAGCGGATTGGCCTTTTCTCGACCCCACTCTCATTGATCAACTCGTTCACGCTGCCGAACTGGAAGCAAACTGTGATTACGCCGCTTATCAGTTTACTAATGAGATATTTTCGGCGGGAAAACCTTATGGTTTGTTTCCCGAATGGTATCGCTCTCAAACAATCCGAAAAATCGCAACCCGAATCGACGATCAGATTCATCGTCAACTTCCCGGCACGTTTTTTCTGGACAATCAGCGAAAATTCAATGTCGAATTACTTCCCGTGCCTGCCGGTCTGGATCGGCAAAATAATATTCGTTTCGTATTTGACAACGAAGCGGATTGGGATACTATTCTGGAACTCCATGAAGCCTTGGCTTTGGAAGTTTTGGATTACAAGAAAATCGGAAGTTTAAT
>JAIRTV010000150.1 GCA_031254675.1 Planctomycetaceae bacterium
GTACCTACATGATTGAAGCGGTTAAAAAATACGGAGTGATACGTGGTACGCTAAAAGGACTCTGGCGTATTATTCGTTGCAATCCCTGGAATCCGGGCGGAGAGGATCCTCCATAAATAGATCGTCACTAATAATACTTATTGAATTATTATTGAAGCATTATTTTTTTGTGTGTTGTTTATGTCGCAAATATTTATTGTCATTTATAATTTCTTATATTTTGGAATAGTTTTTTTTACTCTCTATAATATTTTCTTTGTTATGAGACATCGTCATCCAACAGAATCATACATAGTCATAAAAACTAAAGGTGATTTGGGACTTTTTATTTTTAATCTCTTTTTGTCTTTTTGCTATTTATCGTTACTAATCGCCAAGGGAAACGAATCTCCTTTTTTGAATTTACCGTATCTCATTTTCACTCACTTGATTCCCTTTCTGATTGTTATTGATATATTTGTATATCGTTTTACATGTACATACTATGCAAATGAGATTCCAACGTGTAAGCAAATCCTGACGGTTTTGGGCTTTCTTCTTTTGTTTACCGGTATTCAAATTCTTTGTTTTTATGTCTATCCCCTTTCTCTTTTACTTTATCAAATAAGGAATTTCTAAAAAAACTCTCTTTCAGATATGTTGGCGACGATGGGTTATGATGAAAAAGTGAGCCCCAAAGTCATCAATGTTTTTCTCTCTGACTCTGTGACTTGAGTACTTGCTACGAAAATATTGGAGCTGGAATAGTCTATTCCATGCCGCCCATAACGCATGTCTTGATTATCAGAATGTTTACCTTTTCTTTAACGGTAATGTCGTTCAAATTGATTACATTGCCTCATTATCGGCAATTGGATTTCTCCAATTGCCGGTTCTTTCCGTAGAGCGTCTTAAGAATTGACACGAATTAGCGAAATTTAATAAATTTACAAATCGTTTTTCTACTGTTTATGGGTTGGCTGTTAATTTTGGTAAATGAAGTGGACAACCTTTCGACAAACAAAAGTGAATAACGTTTCGCTAAAACAACCTTTCGGCAAAAGGTCGCCTACCTCGTTTATCTGAGTTCACTCACCAGCCGTGAAGAAGAGAGAAAATCTTGTATTTTTTTGAAGAAAGAAAAAAATTTGACTTTTTTCTTGATGCTGCATAAACTTCGAATCGTAAGCCAGTCGTTCAACGTTTATTTTGCCGTCTTTCGGCAAACGTTTCGCGATAAATTTTGTGAAACCTTATAAAATAAGGAGTTTGACGATGAAAAATTTAGTGAAACGATTTATCGATTTTTTGACAATTTTTTTTGAAAAAAGTCAAATGTCAACATGGGCAAACAGGGGGGCGGGCAAATGTCGTGAAACGTTAATAGATGGTGAAAAGTATTCGGTTTTTCAACGTTATTCGACAAAATTCTCAATTCTTTTTTGCTCTTTACGGTTTGGTTTTACGTTGGTCGAACTTCTTGTCGTGATTGCAATTATCGGCGTGTTGATCGCTCTTCTGTTGCCAGCAGTTCAAGCTGCACGAGAAGCGGCAAGACGAATGCAATGTACAAATCACTTAAAGCAAATTTCTTTGAGCGTTCACAATTTTCACGATGTTCACCAACGGTTTCCCGCCTATTTTGGTGATCCGTTAGCAAAAGGTATCAATCGACGAAACCATTTCTTTGTGCTTCTGCCATTCATTGAACAACAAGCCATGTATGCTGCCTGTATTGTTTCAAATATATCGCCTACTAGTGGCGATAACGGTCAAGCGATCCGTCCCATTAGCACGTTACTTTGCCCGTCAGACGGTGAATCAACGGGATGGAATGTCAATGGTTACGGAAAAGGAAACATTAAGACAAATTATGTTGGAAGTTTGGCTGATCTACCCTCCTTTATTACAGACGGCGGGTATATGGCGTTTCATATACGTTCTTGGCTTGAATCAGCGGTACGTCCGCGTAATTTTTCCAATATTACGGATGGTACATCGAATACAGTGATGCATTCGGAACACCTAATCAGTGATGTACTCAATACGACAGCACGTGGAGGAAATTACCGACGACGTGTCGCCAAAGTAACCGATGGTGCTGGATATTGGAACTCTCCACAGAATTGTTTGCGATTGAAAGGTCCCGGTGGCGAATATCTTGACCCCAATCAAGTAATTTACGATGGAGAGCATGCACCAGGAATGCGGGCTTTTGATAATATGTTACCAATAACAGCATTTCATACTTTATTGCCGCCCAACTCGCCATCGTGTAGTCATATCAATAATTTCAATGACGGCACGATAAGTGCTACCAGTGCACATTCAGGAGGCGTTAATGTTTCGTTTTTAGATTGCTCTGTTACGTTTATTAACGAAACGATTCATGTTGCAAATTTGAGTACGGCATCAGATACTGTCGCCAATGTTGTTGCACGAGATTATGATCGAAATTCCGGTCTGAATGCTCCACCGGTTTCCTATGGTCTTTGGTCAGAATTAGGAAGTATTAACGGAAGCGAAACCGCCGCCAAACCATAATGATTATTTTGATTTTTATATCAATATATTTTTCGTTACGTCTTATCGGAAACGAAAATATTTTCGGTCAGATGTTTTAATTTTCTACTTTTAATCTTTCTACAACTAATCAATTCCATGTTACGAAAAATTTATGTCCTAATTTCAATGTTTATTGTATTTGTTTTGTTGGCGGGTTGTCGAAACAATAATCCTTATGGAACAATACCTGTTTCCGGTACCATTAAACTGGACGGTCAACCGATAGGCGGTGTTCATGTTACTTTTTTGCCGGTTTCTGCCGGAAAAATGGAAGCCTTTGGAATGACTATTCAAGACGGAAGTTTTGTTTTGTCAACCGGCGGAGCAAAATTCGGTAACGGCGCACAACCCGGAGAATATCATGTTATTTTCTCCAAAACCGATATCGAAGACAAATATAAAATTGATAAAAAAGATGATGTTTCCGCGTTACCTTTTCTCGCACCAATAATTCATCTTATTCCAGAAAAATATAATAACCTATCAACTTCGGGTATTGCTCCGGTTAAAGTCGAAAAGAATAAAAAAAATATTTTCGGTTTTGACTTATCGACAAAATAATGTTGTGATGATAGGTTGAACTCGAAATTCCAGAACGTTTTTTCTGTAAATTATTGAAAAATGCCAATACTGGAAAAAGTAAGCGTTCACGGTAATTTTCTCTATTGCGTGTTTTTTTTGCGATTTGTCTAATCCGGTTATGACAATTTTATTTGAAAGTATTGAATCGAAGGTATTGCGATTGGAGCGAGAAAACGCCGAACTGAGGCGTATTATTTCCGAGCAAGCGAGTCGAATCAATGACCTTCTTTTGCGTATTGAGGAGCTTCGTTCGGAAGTCGAATCTCTCAAGAAAAATTCACGCAATTCGTCTAAGCCCCCTTCTTCTGATATTGTCAAAGCCCCGTTGGATAA
>JAIRTV010000154.1 GCA_031254675.1 Planctomycetaceae bacterium
TTTGTTTCGCGGTTGTTTCGTTATTTATTCCAATCTCCGCTCTTTCCAAACCGGTACAAACTCGTTTGAATGTGGACGATCAGGTACAACGTTTAACATCGCAGTTGGATGTGTTGGAAAAAGAGAATATTTTGGAAATTGAAGAAGTCGAAACCCGAAAACTCGATCTAAAACGTATTCAAGATGATGCGGACGGTTTGGGACCGGTTAAAACATTCGATGCGTTGGATCATATTGAACATCGAATGAACCAACAAGTTGCGGAAACCGTCGAAAACGCTCTGCGAACTACCGAAACTCTCGCCAAAACCGAAGCCCTTGCGCAACAAATAAACGAAATTTTTCCAAAACTTGACGAATCAACCGCTCAATCATTGATGGAAGAATTGGCATCTTCTTTGAAAGAAATGTTTGCTCAAAATCCGGAACTCGTTAAAGACTTGCAAACGATCTTGGACAAACAAGCGACAGAATCCCAACAAACGAATAACGATACCAATGATAATCGCAACGAAAAAAGACAAGATGCTAAAAAACAAGCAATACTGGAATCGCTGAAGAAAATGTTGAACGAACAGAATTTGCAACATTTAACACCGGAAATGCTTCAACAACTTTGTGAAGCAATGAAACAATATCGGGGAAATTGTGAACATTTATGTGAAAACTTACAAAATGCGGGATTTCCGATTGATTCGGAGATACTTAAAAAGTTGGCGGAAGCGCAAGCGGTTGATCGTGCGGAGGCGGAACGAATATTGAGTGATTTTTGGGCGAACTGTGACGGTTGTGAGGGCGATTGCCCGAACGAAGACGCCGAATCAACGTTTAGTCCGCGTTACACGAAACGGCAGAATTGGACAACTGATCCGAATGCAGAATCAAACTCAATACAATTTACAAAAAATGCGGATGAAGAAGATACGGAATTTAAGGCGATATTTTTGCCGTTATCCGATATTGCGGCGTTTCAGAACAGTCAAAAGATTGGAGTTTCGATTTCGTCGCCGGATTTCGATTTTGATACGGAATTGGAACAACACGGCGAAACTGTTACTAAAACCGACGGCGGCAATGGTTCTGCCAATCGCCGAACAATTTATCCCCAACATCGCGGAACAGTCGAACGATTTTTCAAACGATAATTCTTTTTGATTGTTCCGACAATCGCTGAATTTTGTTTTATTCAACATTGTTTTTTAAAATTTTACAGAATTGACAAATTTTTCCATGACAAAATTTATTACAGAAAATTTTTTGCTTCAAACGGATGCGGCGGTTCGGCTTTACCATGATTATGCCGAATCCATGCCGATTATTGATTACCATTGCCATCTTCCGCCACAAGATGTTGCGAATGATCGGCAATTTGAAAATTTGACACGAATTTGGCTTGCCGGTGATCATTACAAATGGCGGGCGTTGCGAGCCGCCGGAGTCGATGAACATTTTATTACCGGTCAAGCGTCCGATTGGGAAAAATTCGTGAAGTGGGCGGAAACCACACCGAAAACGTTACGAAATCCGCTTTATCATTGGACACATCTTGAGCTCAAACGTCCATTCGGTATTGCTGACCGATTGTTGAATCCCGACACGGCGAAAAGTATTTGGGACGATGCCAACACCAAACTCCAGCAACCGAAATTTTCAGCACGCGGGATTATGAAACAAATGAATGTTCAACTCGTTTGCACAACCGACGATCCGGTGGATTCGTTGGAATTTCATCAAAAAATCGCAACAGATAAATCGTTTAATATTAAAGTGTTGCCGACATTCCGACCGGATAAAGTAACACAAATTGCTGCGGTCGCTTTGGAACAACGTAAACGTGTTACGGAAGAAAGTGTTAAATCATACAATAATTATCTTGATCGACTTGGTCATACTGCTGGTGTTACAATTAACACTTTCGATGATTTAGTTATCGTACTGAAAAAACGACATGATTTCTTTCACGAAAACGGTTGTCGATTATCTGATCACGGTTTCGAAAGTTTTGTTTATTCTGCCGATCAAATTGATTGTGAGGAAATTTTTAAACGTTTACGGAAGGGTCAAGTTATTAGCGAAGTTGAAGTTTGTTTTCTTCAATTTGCTATTTTGTATCAAATTGCCCGAATGGATGCGGAACGAGGTTGGACAATGCAACTTCATATCGGAGCAATTCGGAACAATAATTCACGTTTTTTCAAAAGTCTCGGAGCCGACGCTGGTTTTGATTCGATTAATGATGGTCTTTATTTTGCTCATCATCTTTCCCAGTTTTTCGATCATCTTGACCGTGAAGAAAAGTTACCGAAAACGATTGTTTATAATTTGAATCCGGCAGTGAATGAGATGGTGGCGACAATGATCGGTAATTTTCAAGACGGTAAAACACCTGGTAAAATGCAATTCGGTAGTGGTTGGTGGTTCCTTGATCAGAAAGACGGTATGGAAAAACAACTCAATACGCTTTCGAATCTTGGTTTATTGTCACAATTTGTTGGAATGTTGACAGACAGCCGATCTTTTTTATCGTACACAAGACACGAATATTTTCGACGTATTTTGTGTAATTTGCTCGGTCAAGAAATTCATGATGGTTTATTGCCGAATGATTTTGATTTGATCGGCACGATGGTGCGAGATATTTGCTACAACAACGCCAAAAACTATTTCGGATTTACTGATTTGTGTTGATAAACTCTTCTACTAAAAAAAGTGTCGTCCCTCGTGGGAGTTTAGCAAGTGTTGTTAACCATCGGTTGAGCGTATTAGGTATTGGCGTGAAAATTGTAAAAACGATTCATTGTTTTAGGACAAAGCAAATTCAAACCATAATTTGATTGTTTCCCGCAAATCGTCCGTGAAATAGGAAACCGGCTCAACCGTTGCAACTGTAGGCGAAAGGTCGCTCGCCTGAAGTTGATCTTTTAACGAAAATTCCACTGAATAATGCCCCCCAAAATTTTTTTTATTTTTCTACTTGACAAGAGTTGATGTATCGTGTAATATTTAGAACATAATGATTTCTGTTTTTAAATTTTAACCTAAACTTTTGCAAAAACACAAATAGTCCTGAAAAACACGATGTTTGCGGTATGTTCAAGGGTGTGTTTGAGGTTGGTGGTCAAAATCATATCAATCGCAAGCGGGCATACACATGAGCACGACCACGCCGACTGCCACCATAAGTTTCGATTCGGTCAAGAACCCAGTCGATCATCGTGCGAATCGATTCCCGAAGCATCGCGCGGCAACTTTCACCAATCGTTGTCAGTTTCACGGACGCCCATTCACTCATACTTG
>JAIRTV010000573.1 GCA_031254675.1 Planctomycetaceae bacterium
TTCAGTAACCGAAATGAACCGTCGAAAAAATAACCCATATTAAGTACATAAAGACCAATCAATATTATCGAAACAAATTGACGGAACGGCGGTTTGGTTGTTTGCTTTCGATTAAAGAATATCCATAATATCCATAACAAAAACCAGATCGGCGGCGCAATAATCCACGTGATTTTTGTGAGCGGCATTAAACCAAGAAATAAACCCGCAAAAATAGTGTTGCGCCAATCGGGATTTTTAAGCCAATGCCAAAACAGATAAAGCCCGACAATTCCTAGTGACGTGGCGGCAACATCTGGACAAATTGTTGCGCCCCAACCAAGAATAGATGGTGAAAATGTCCATAAAATCAGGAACACAAAACCTGCCGCATTACCGTACAACTCTGATGAAAAACGGTAACCAAAATAACCGCCAAGCAAAATAAACGGAATACAAACAATCCGCATTAAAAATACGTAACACCGAATGTTATCAATGTCATTTACCGTAACAAACGCATTGCCGAGCGACCATTCACAACGTTTTTCAGGAAGCGGCGAATAAGGTTTGGTGTTATATTTTGGATTACAAAAAAGGAAAACCGGCAATCCGGCAATCATACGGGTCAACGGCGGATTGACATGAAACACATCAAATTTACCCGTATTCCAAAAATAAGCGGCGGCTCCCAAATGACCGATTTCAGTACGGTTAGGACTTGTTGCCCATGAAAGATAAACAAGCAATGCCGTTTGAATAAACAATAATAAGATAATCCAAAAGTTACGGATTTTCATTAAACGAAATACAAATTCCATCGGACGTCTTGATCATATAAGGAGTTGGAACGAACCAGTCGTTATTTTCGTCCAGTCTAAAAACCGGAAACGATGTTTTCGGCGGAACCGCCGGAGTACGCGACGGAATATCTATAAGCGCAACATTTACTACGGATTGTTTTTCCATATCAGTAATGAGTTGCCGACACTTTGGACAATCGGCATGAATCAAAACAATTGTCCATTTTCCTTGTTTCAATATTTCACCGTCAACCGGTTGCTCAAAACGTACCGCAAGCGGAAATTCCTTGCCAATCCATGTTTCCGGTTCAAGAACAATCTTTTTCCTGCCGTCAACACTAATCATTTCCGTTCCAAGTGAAACATGAACCTGTTTTAAGGACAACATCGCCAATAAAGAAGGAACGCCTAAAACAAACCAAATAATCAAAACAATAATTAGTTTTCGTTTTTCCTTAACAGAAAATTTGAAACTAAAATTGGAATGTTCGCGAAAAATGATCAGAAAAAGAACAAGAATCACGTCAACAGTTGTGGTCATCCACGGATTAACTGTTACAACACCGAAACAGCCGCAAGTATTTTCTCCGCTTAAACCTTTCATCGCCGAAACACAAGAAAAGGCTGAAAAACAAAGCAACGAGACAAACCAAGTCCACCGCCGACAAATTCCTGAACACAAAAGCAGCGCAAATAAAATTTCGGCTTCTGTGACCATAATCAGCAAACCGCGATGATTCAAAAATTCCAGCAACGGCGTGAAGACGCTTCCTTGTACTGGCGGCGGTAACGGAATTGTTGCCAATTGATGTGCTTTGAGTCCGGCTGCCAAAAAGAGAACAGCAACCATAATAAAACGTAATTGACCAAAACCAAAACGATATAATATTTTATTATTGTTATCCATCTACACTTTCCTAAAACAGGGTTACGAGTTTAGACGTTACACAAAGTTATTTCTCATGGTATAAACGTAATATTATTTCAATAATTTATCTTGTTTCACCCATGAAGCATCAGAAAGGTAATATTAGGTATCAAAAAAAGGATAAAAAAAGTTCCAAAAAATCAAGATTCAAAAAACGTCGGATTAAACGGAAACATCAACTTCACCGTCCAGCTCCGATATTTGATCCTCTTTTGTTTTTTCAACAACTGGGTGACGGGATTAGGACTCGTTTTAACTCATCGCACCACATCGTGGTTTGGCGTGTTGGTTGTTGGTGTTTTGCTTGCGATTGCTCAACGTCAAACGATTACGAAGTGGATTCAAACAACTTGTTTGAGCGAACAATTTCAACGAGTATTTTATCACCTTACTAATATCGGATGCAAGTACCCTCAACTTTTTGAAAAGATGTTAGAGCAGATTCTTGAGTATCATCGTGATTTACTCAACGATTTCGATGAAAATAGTATTATTTCGACATGAATTTTCTCCCAAAAAAGGAATGATTTTAAGCGAATTGTATGCTTCTCTTTTCGGAAATGTCGCGTAACAGTCGGGTCTGCTGCTGCATTTCTTTCATAATTGGAACATCACCTTCATAGACATTGTTCTGTTCCGGTTGCTTTTTCGTTTCTTTTTCCTTCTCTGTTTTTGTTTCTTTATTAGCGATTTTTTCAAGATACTTTTCTGATTTTTCCGTTGCCTTCGCCACACAATCCATCACCAACCGCTGTTAATAAGGCGGTAAACACTGGCATCAGAGCCGAGATGATAAACGAAACACCAGCGATTACGGCAGTCACCAAAGCAGAAATAATTGTCATCAAAACGGACATCATTGTTATAAAAACGGGGACAAGGAAGGTAATCACCGCAATGATGACTCTTGTGATCAGAAACAAATCACGGATAATCGCTACCATTATTATCAGATCGACATCGGCGAGGTTCGTTAAAATACGTCGAAATGTTGTTCCGGCTTGAGAGGCTTTAATACCATAGTTTGAAAGTGCGCCGATAATCTTACAAGTGTCTTCCAGCGTGATTCCGTACTCTTTGGCAATAGGTGCACAATAACTCATGGAATATCCTAACTGGACTTTTGCAAAGTTGTGTTTCACACTGTAAATCAAAGGGTTTGAAACATTGAAATCACCCGATTTTGCTATATTATTGTATTGTATATTGCGTTTATAAAAGTTGTTCTAAAAATCAATATGTTGAAATATCAAGGGTTTTACAAATAGCGTTTCAATAATATTTATGCTTTTTTGTTTCATAATGTGCAAAAATTGAGCAAAATTGGATTATAAGTCCTTTTGATATAACTAGTTATAAAATTTGCAAAAGTCCAGTTATAATCAAAATAATTTACATCAATTCCCGTCCCCGGTGAACAACACCGTTTTGAGGAGTGAACCCGGTAGTGAACAGCCGCTTTTATGTTTCCATAAGTCTTTATAATAAAAAGGCTTATGCCGTACCTGAAAGAGATAGGCAACCTTTCGGCAAACAAGGTGGGTGAAAACCCTTCGGCGAAACATCGTGGAGAGTGGTAGAGTGGAGAGTTGATAGTGGATAGTGTCGCACGCGGAATTTTACCACAACGCAATAATTCCGCCTCCACTCTCAACTATCAACTCTCCACTAATAACAGAGGGCTTGTCAAGCAAAAGCAATCTGGTATCCTTTTATCCGCTTGCCACATCGTAACCGGTTGTCAATTGTTGTTTTCTTTACTCTTACCCCGCGAAAATATCTCGCCAAAAACTTCCATGCCGCTTATAGTTCAAAAATTTGGTGGAACCAGTGTTGCCGATACCCAGAAAATTCTTGGCGCCGCACGTAAAGCAATTCGCGCCGCACAATCCGGAAATCACGTTGTTGTTGTTGTCAGCGCCATGGGCAAAACAACCGACCACCTCGTCTCTCTCGCCAAAGAAATTACAGATCGCCCCTCACACCGCGAAATGGATATGCTCTTGTCTTCCGGCGAACAAGTTACCATCGCCCTCATGGCAATGGCATTGGAATCACTCGGCTATAAAGCTGTGAGTATGACCGGCGCTCAAATCGGTATCAAAACCGATAGCTCCCACACCAAAGCACGAATCCGCTCCATCTCAACCAACCGCATGAAAAATGCCCTCGACGCCGGTCATATCGTTATCGCCGCCGGTTTTCAAGGAATCGACGACGACGGGAATATCACAACATTAGGACGCGGCGGAAGCGATACCTCCGCCGTGGCATTAGCCGCCGCACTCAACGCCGATCAATGCGAAATCTATACCGATGTTGACGGCGTGTACACAACCGATCCACGACTGTTGCCGGAAGCACGGAAAGTCACGCAAATCAGTTACGACGAAATGCTCGAATTAGCAAGCCTCGGCGCCGGCGTCATGCACAGCCGATCAATCGAATTCGCCAAAAAATTCGGCGTAACAGTTCATGTTCGGAGCAGCTTCACCGATACCGCCGGCTCACTCATCGTCGCCTCACCAGAAAGCAACTCCCCTGTCGCCGGCGCTGCAATCGCCAAAAATGAAGCCCGATTAACATTGGTCGGTGTCCCCGATAAACCCGGCAACGCCATGCGTCTCTTCGCCCGAATCGCCGAAGCAAAAATCGCCACCGATATGATCGTTCAGAATATCGGACAAGAAGGACGAACCGATATCTCTTTCACCGTCCCAGGCAACGACCTCACCGCAACTCTCGATGTATTGAAAACAGTGTCCAAAGAAATCGAAGCCAAACAAGTCGATTATCAAGAAAATGTCGCCAAAGTATCGGTTGTCGGGTTGGGAATGGAAACTCAAGGCGGTGTCGCCGAAAAAATGTTTCGAGCTGTGTCTCGGAAAATGATCAATATCAGCATGATTACAACCAGCGAAATTAAAATCTCCACGCTTGTCACTTGCGACGATGCCCTCGAAACACTTCGCGCCGTTCACGCCGAATTTCAACTGGAAAAATCTCCCACACCATTCAATTCGTCATCCAATTCGCCCAAGCCGTCGGTTTCACCGAATCCAGCGGAATTGTCAGGAACATTGCCGCCAACACAACAGAACCAAACCAAACCAATAAAACCCGAACTTGATGTCGCACGGCTCTCTGGAATGGAAGACATTTTGATTGAAGCAATTCATCTCGACCAAACACAAGCAAGAATTACCATGCCCAATGTACCAGACAAACCGGGAATTGCAGCGGAAATGTTTGAACGAATTGCGGAAGCCGGTATTGTGGTGGACATGATCGTTCAGAGTTGTGGGCGGAACGGCAAAGCTATTATTACGTACACGATTCCACGCACGATGTTGGAAACGGCTCTGGAAATAACACGAAAACTCGCCAACGAATGGGAAAGCGATGAACCGTTGTATAGCTCAACGGTGGCGATTTTGTCGGTTCGTGGTACGGGTTTGCGTTCGCACACAGGACTGGCGTACCGAATGTTCAAAACACTCGCCGACGCCGGAATCAATGTCAACGTCATTTCCACCAGCGAATCCAACATCTCAATCACCGTCAACAGCACACAAGGTGAACAAGGGTTGCAACTCTTCAAAAAAGAATTCGCCAACGAAATGATGTAGCGAAATCATAGCGATGCTGTGGAATAGTATTGCACCGAAATTGCCCCCGCAATTAACAACAACGAAACAATTTTAAGTGTGAAAAGTATTGCTGACAGTTTAAGGATTGCGAGTGTGGAGATTTTGACGCCGTTCCAACCGTCCCGATTTTTTCCTGATGTCAGCAATGCTGATGCGAATGGTTTAGTTGGTATTGGTGGGAAGTTGGAACCGGTTTGGCTTGTGGATGCGTTTACGCATGGAATTTTCCCTTGGCCTTTTGAATACGAGTTTGCTGATGAAGTGGGGCTGAAAACGGTTCTTGGTTGGTTTTCGGTGAATCCGCGTTGTATTTTTGAGTTTGAGCGGTTCCACATCTCGCGGCGTTTGCGGCGAACTTGTCGTAATAAGCGTTTTCAAATTACTGCCGATACTGATTTTAGTGGGGTTATATGTGGTTGTGCGGAAGCGCACCGGTCACAAGGAACATGGATTACGCCAGCAATGATCAATGCGTACACCGAACTTCATCGGCTTGGTATTGGTCACAGTATTGAGGTGTGGCGGCAACATCATTTGGTTGGTGGTGTTTACGGTGTGGGAATTCGTGGTTTTTTCGCGGCGGAGTCAATGTTCCATCGGGAACGAGATGCGTCCAAGGTTGCGTTGGTGGCGCTCATGGGACATCTAAAACAACAAGGATATTCGCTTGTCGATATTCAGGTAATCAATCATCACACCGCAAGTCTCGGCGCAATTGAAATTTCACGCAAAAACTATTTGCAACGACTTCATTGTGCGCTCCAACAAAATATCCAATTCGGAACATT
>JAIRTV010000258.1 GCA_031254675.1 Planctomycetaceae bacterium
GACGTGATGGTGGGTGAAAGCCCTTCGGCGAAACATCACCCACCTTCGAGGCAACATCACCTGTCTTTTAGGTGGGCGACCTTTCGCCGAAAGGTCGCGTCGGCGATAGCCGACCAGCCCCTTTGTTTGGCTGGCAATCAGATTCCAAACCGTTTGGCAATACAAATTGCCAAACGAACACAGAGTCAGAATTGCCTTGCGGTAATGTGATGGTGGGTGAAAACCCTTCGGCGAAACATCACCCACCTTTGAAACAACATCACCTACCTTTGAAGCAACATCTTATTGTTCTGGCAATTATTGTTTTTTTGACGTAAAGAGAGTTGCCGGAACATGAGTTGGCGACGAATGGAGAAGCCGCTCCGAAGAATAAACTTCCGAAGATCGCAAACGGAACGGAACCGACGAACGAGAAATCGGTATCGGTGTCGCCATAACATCAGACGACTCGTCAGCAGGCAACGCAAACCCCGATAATTCCGGCAATGTTGTTGTTGCGGTTGCCGATGTTGTTGGTAACATTGCGGAAGTCAACGATATAGAGGATGCCGACAATGTTAATGGTTCCAACGATTGGGTTGTTGGCGAATGATGTTGGGAAAATCGACGGCGAAACAATGTTTTTTCTTCTGAGATTGCCGAAGAGGTTGGAGTTGAAGCCGATAATGTCGCCAAGGGAACGAACGGTTTGGCGGTTGTTTCCGCTGAAGAATTGGCAACGTTTTGCGGGTTGGCGGCACGAACCGGTTGTTCCGGCAACTCCGCAATTGATTTCGACAATAACGATTCCGATAATAACGACGCCGACGGTAAAATAGTTGCGTTTGTAACAGAATCCGCGTCAACTTCAGGATGTTGTGTTTGTTCCGTTTCGGTTGTTTTGGTTTCGTTATTTTCCTTTTTTGATTCGGAACCCGTCCACCATTTTCCAATCGCATCCAACAACGAAGCGGCTTTTTCTGTTCCTTGCTGAAAATTTTTGGTTTGTTCCAAAAAAGAATTGCCCTGCGAAATCAATTCATTGAGATTGGATTGGGTTTTCGCCTGAAAACTCTGAACTTCCTGACCAGACGGTAAAAACTCCCGCATTTTTTGCAACGACTTTTCTTCCGGCGAAAGATCAGACGAATTTTCTGTTGCGTTTAGATTATTTGTTCCTTGCTTTTTGTCGTTGTCGATTTTGGCGTTGAAACGTTCGAATTGCAAATGGAGCAGCTCACAACTGTCCGACGGAATAAATGTTTCCGTTTTTTCAATCAAACGCGCCAACATGTTTCCGCTTTTCGACTGGAACACAATATCCCGTGTTGTTTCACTGAGCATCACTCCAAAAAAAGTAAGAACCATACAAAGAATCAAACCTTTGAGAAAACCAAGTAATCCACCAAAATAACGATTCCATTTTGCAAGATTCCAATCTTTGATTTTTTTTTCCAAATACTGATGCGCTAACCGAACAGCAAAAAAAGTAATAATAAACAACACAATTATTGCGCCGATATTGTTCCACGGTTTTTCCGCCGGAATAGACGGCGCAATCAAAAACGCAAACCGAGACGCCACAATCCAACTCACCGCCAACGAACCAACCGAAACGATTTGCGCAACCATTCCCGTCATCCACCCGCGAAACGCAAGAGTAATCAGAATGGCAAAAATGATCAAATCGAAAACACTCATGTTGGGATGTGTGATTTGTGGTTTGTGGTTTGTGATTCGTAGTTTGTGGTTTGTGACGCAAGCGGAATTTCAGAATCTTTTTGGCAATTAGGAAATTGAACACGGAATAAAAACCGGCAAAACAATGAAAACAGCAACAACAAAAAGGGATTTTACCGGATTTTGGTCTTTTCTCCAAGAGCAATTTTTGCTATTCTTCTTGCAATTCCTGTTTCGTGATTTTTGTTTTGTATTCACGGAAGTTGTTTCTTGATCGCGTAATCCTTTATCGTTTGTTAATGTGGGTAATTTCAGGCAACATATCACTTGCAGCACGATTACCGGTATGATGTTGGGCGGTATTGGATATTCATTTGATCTTCCGTTGCCGACTTGTCTCCTTTCCGCTGGTTTGTGCAGTATTGCCGGAATGTTCCCGGACATCGACAGCGACACAAGCCGATCATTTCAAGAATGTATCTATCTTGTCGCCGGAATTGCCGCCGTGCTGTTCGTACAACGCCTACGACAACTCATGATCAATCCCGATTGGGTCATGCTCGGCGGAGGAACAATGCTTTTATTTGTCCGGTTCGGGGTTGGCGAATTGGTCAAAAAAACCACCGCTCATCGAGGAATGTTTCATAGCATTCCGTCCGCCGTTTTCGCCGGACAAATCACCTATTTTCTCACAACCGGAATTCCCGAAGAACGACTTTTCAAAGCGTTTGCGATTTCGGTTGGCTATTTGTCCCATTTGATTCTTGACGAAATTTGCAGTGTTGATTCGAACGGACGTGTGAAAAAATCATTCGGGACGGCGTTGAAGTGGTTCAACCCGAAAAAAAAATTGATAACCTTGATTTTATACGCCATGGTTTCCGGCATGGGAATCACCATGTTCAACTCGTCAAACGAATTCGAAACCATGATACAACAAGAACTTCCCGCTTATTCCGCCAAAGAAAATAACAAAAAAACCGAATCCATTTTTCCTGTTGCGGAACCATTGCCGCCGAGAATTTCTGTTGCGGAGGAAATTTCGGACAAGGATCATGACCGGCATTTATTTTCACAACGCCCACGTCGGATTAACCGTGTTCCGTCAATTGCTGTTGGTGCGGAAACGGCGGCAATGGCTCCACGGCAACCGTTATTTTCGCCGGAGTCGTCAACACAAAAAACTTCAGAACAAAACGACTCAACACAAGAATTTCCGTCCAATTCGGTTGTTCCACCGTCTCCAGTGCCATCTTCGCCGCCGGAAGTGTTCGGAACAGATTTCAAAAATCGCGGCAATTACCGGAATTTTGCACTACCAAACCACGAACCGGCAACAATTGTTTTACCGTAAAAAAATGTCTTCTCTTCGCGAAATTTTAAACGAATTGTTGGTGCAAAAGTCGTTCGGTCAAAAAATCACCAAATATTCACAAGGTCAAGTCAGCTGTCGCCGACGTAATCGTTGGGTGAAAGCCCTTCGGCGAAAGGTTGCCCACCTCTGCATTATTGACATGAACAAGGATCACGCAAAATGCCGAAACAACCTGAAAATTTTTACCCATTTTAACAACCAACCTATAAACAGTAAGAAATA
>JAIRTV010000261.1 GCA_031254675.1 Planctomycetaceae bacterium
AATCGAAATAATACAATCCTGGATCTAAAACGTATTCAAAATTAGTATGGATAGATTTGGAAAAATTTGATACATTGTCATTATTCCGTGTCATTGTTGTAATGATATATTGAGCAGTAACAAATTTTTTTGTGAACTATTACTTTCTGAGTACTCAAGTAATGATGTGTATTTTCTATTCTTTTCTGTCGCGCAATACAACGAACATCTATCCGCTATTCGTGAGGAGTTGAACAGTTGTGGCGAGGGGCATTCCGTGCATGTACGGTTCGAAACTGTCAATCAGCATAAGCACCACAAGACTCCAACCATCCATCAACACAAACAACATCAGCTTAAACGGCAACGATATAATCACCGGCGGCAACATCATCATGCCCATCGATACCATCACACTCGCAATTACCATGTCAAGAACCAAAAACGGCAAATAAATCTGGAAACCAATCAAAAAAGAAGTCTTCAACTCGCTCAACATAAAACCCGGCAATAACGCACGCCATGGAACATTTCGCCATGTCAAATGTTCCGGTGCTTTGTAATTTTCCACGTAACGCAACAATTCCAACACAACATCCGTGTTTCCACAACGTTCTATTTGTGCTGCCATAAATTGCCGAACCGGTAATTCGCCTTTTTCCCACGCGACTTCCAGCCCAATACGGCGTTCGCTAAACGGTAACACCGATTCCGTGTAAACCTCCGACCAAACCGGCATCATAATCAACATCGTAATAAAAAGAGATAACGCCGTAATCACTTGGCTCGGCGGTAATTGATTCGTGCCAATCGCCTGCCGTAACACCGCCAATACCGTCATCACCCGAACAAATGAAGTTGTCATAATCATAATTGACGGCGACAAAGTAATCACCGTCAAAATAACCATGATTTGCAAGGTCGAAACCAAACCACCGGGTGTTCGCAAAAAATCCGCACCAGGCAACACTTCTTTCGGAATACCAAGCGTCAGATCACCAGGTTGCGAGGGATTTTCCATGATCGGCGGATCCAACGGCGGTTGTGTCGGCAAAAACGAGTCGTCGTTGGAACGATTCACCGCGGCGTTGTTCGCATCGGGTTCCGGATTCCAAAAATGCGGCTCCACTCGATTCGCATACATTCCCGGAGGACGACGCGGATTGTAATTGTTCATCGTTGCTTCTTGAGAAAATACCAACCCCGAAAGCGAAAATGACAACACACAAAAGAAAATCACCAACCCAAAACACCTCCCAACATTCCTTTGCTTTGGTGTTGTGAAATTTTGGGGATTTCCGGCATTTTTGACATGTTGATATCCGGTTGTCGATATTTTTTTAACCATGCTGCCCTCCCTTCGCCAGAATTTCAGCAAGACTTTCATCCGGTTCGCTGTAAAGATCGACGCGAGTTGATTGTTTTGAGCGAACAGTTCGCGGAGTGTTCTTTTTATTATTGGGATTGGTGTTCGCTTTGACCGCGTCCGTTCCAAAATAACCGCCTTCGGTTCCGCCGGTCGAAAAACTACTCAATGTCTTGCGAAAAAATTCCGTCGAAGAATACGTATCAAGTTGCCGACACAAACCCAACAACGGTACAACCTCATCAGGATCAACAATTTCCGTAATCGGCGAAACACCGTCCGGCGTAATCGACACCAAAAGAAGACGATTGCCAAGACGCAAAAGATGAAGTTGAATCTTCTGCGTCAACACCGCCCGCCCCAAATCTTCAAACGCCTCTTTCGGAAGTAAACGATTGCCCTTCGGCGAAACACGTCTGAGAAATAGCACCAAAATAAAAAATGCGCCAATAACAATCAACAAACTACCAAAAATTGGAATCAACGGCGTAACCATATTCGCAATCTTCGGACGATGGAGTAATCGTTTCTCATTTCCGGTTTTGCCGGAAGCAATTGGTTTATCAAGTAATTGATCGGAAGGATTTCCGGTGGATTGCTGGGGTTGGGTCTCAACAATTTCGGCGTCAATTTCTGAATTGGTTTCGATATTGGTTTTAGTTCCGGTATTGGTTGCCGTACTGATTTTGGCGTATTCAATGGTTTCTTTTGGTTCTTTCGCGGGCAATACCGGTTGTTGTGTTGGTTCAACCGCCGCGACTTGCCGAATCGGTGGAAGTTCCTGATTGCCGGCGTGTGCGGTTTGAGTAGATTGCGGAATCGGCTGCGAAATTTTGGGTGAACTCGATTGGTGGGCGGGTTGTGGTAAATGTTGCGGTGTTGCGGAAAGCGAATCACGCAAATAACGGAGCTGTTCGGGCGATTTCGGAGATTGAGGCGGAACCGGCGCCGAAGAAACATAAGAGTTGGAACGAGAAGGAGAAGAAGTCACCGACGGTTTGGAAAAATTACTCGCCGCAAAAGAAGCCGAAGGACGATCAAGAAACGGACGATTCGGCTCTTCCGCAACAAGGTTTGCCCGTTCACAAACGCCCGTCAAAACGAACGTAACTATGATAATAATCAAAATACGAAAATCGGGCATCCTTGCCCTCCACAATTATTGTTATTGACCAACACTGCCCAATAATAGAATAGTCGAATCCTTCGATTTTTGCAAAAATTGTTCTCCAAAATAACAACTTCACAACTCTTAACCAGCGGATTCTAACAAAATTTTTCATTTCGACCAAGAGCAATTTTTCAACAGTTTCGAAATTGAAAAAGGAATCGCGGAGAGTGTAATTGATTTCCTCCTGTTGTGGACTACTTGACAAGCAACGATTATAAGAGAGAATAGGGCAACATTTTGCCCCCTTCGTCTAGTGGCCCAGGACACCGGATTCTCAGTCCAGTAACAGGGGTTCGATTCCCCTAGGGGGTAATATTGTACAATTTTTGAAACGAGAATTATTCTTAGAGAGTTCTAAAATATGATGGTTTTTGTTTAATGGTCAAACCAAAATGACCGATAGTATGGTTTGCAATCTAAAAAAATTTCCTAAAAAGAAATAGAACAGTTGACATCCGGTTTGGTTTTGTGTAAACTAGTGAAACTTAAATCAATTGCGAAACTTTTTTCTTCTGCTGTATTGTTTTTCGGCAAATATTTCGTAATAGTCATTGCGATTATCGGTGTGTTGATCACACTTCTGTTACCAGCGGTTCAAGCCGCTCGCGAAACCGCAAAATGTTCCCAAATGTACCAACAAACCCGAAACAACTTGGGATTGCCTTACACAATTATTATGACACCAATAAGACATTCCCCGTAGCCAATAGTTGATTGTTCATAAAAGACAACTCAGGAGTTTTCACCAACCGTTTTTCCTTTTTCGGAACAATATTTCGGCGAAAAGTTGGTGAACAATGTTCAAATGGTTTGTACTTGTTTGGGCAATAAGGGATGTACTTGACATAATCGGTTGGCGATTGTAACATTTTGGCATCTTAACCTTAATTTTAACTTTTAGACTTTCACTGAGGAATTTATGAAAATGTTTCAAAGAGTAATTTGTTTTCTGATTACAGTTTCGGTTTTATCGCTCGTTTCCATGTCCGAAGCAGGGTTGCCGAAAAAGAATCGTTCCGTTTTTCAGAAAAATGACCGTAAAACACCAACTCAACTACTTGGCACAAAAACATCGTTGATTCAGACCGATTCGCTGGATGGTTGGACAACGATCAACGGCAAAGTACCAGGGAAGGCGTGGAGTGTTGACAACGGCGTGTTACACCTTCACGGTAAAGGCGGCGACGTCATGACAGAACAAGAATATAAAAATTTCGTTCTCGATTTTACGTGGACTATCGCCAAAGGCGGCAACAGCGGTATCAAATACCGTTTTAAAAAATTCGACGGCAAGGGTTGGTTTGGGCTTGAATATCAAGTTCTTGACGATTTCAACTCAAAAGAAGGGGAAAAACTCAAAAATAATACCGCAACCCTTTACGACATTTTACCAACCAACAATTCAAAAATATTGAAACCAAATAACGAATTAAATCATGGTCGGATTGTTGTCAACGGTAATCGGATTGAGCATTGGCTTAATGGTTGGAAAGTGGTCGATATTTGTGTTGGCTCGGAAACATGGAAAAAAGCGGTCGCCACCAGCAAATTCAATGATATCGCGGGATTCGGCGAAAACTCGGTTGGGCGTATTATGGTTCAGGATCACGGCTGCGAAGTCCGCTTTCACGACATCTCAATCCGCGAAATCATAACAACACCAGAAAAATCAAAACTTCGCGCTTTGCCAAAACGTAAATCAAAATAAATTAATGACAAAACAGAATCATTGATTTTAATTGGTTCATTCTGTAATCAAAAATAACGTTTTCTTGATCGCTTGCAAGCGAAATAAACAACAGGAGTAATGACAAAACATGAATCCTTTACACAATACCTCATTGCGATTTCCATTATTTGCTGGATTTTTCGGTTGTGGTTTCTGTTCACTCTTGCCGATTGTCTTGGCTCTGACTCTTCCGGCAACCATTCCGTCCGCAACCCTTTTCGCCGCAGAGATTCCGGCAACAACAATTCCGGTATCGAACATTCCAAAACCAAAATCGCAACGTCCCAATATTCTGCTTTTGGTTGCGGATGACATGGGTTTTTCGGATGCGGGTTGCTACGGTGGCGAAATCACAACACCAAACCTAGACAATTTAGCAAAAAACGGTCTTCGATTCACGCAGTTCTACAACACCGCTCGATGTTGGTCAACACGAACCGCTTTGATGACCGGTTATTATCCGCAACAAGTTCGGAGTGATCCAATTGTGAAGGGTTCGCGATTGCCAAAGGGAGTGAAAGTTATTCCGCATTATCTGAAACAACTCGGTTATCGTTGTTATCATAGCGGAAAATGGCATGTTCCCGGTGCCCCGCTTCCGTGTGCTGACGGCGGTTTCGACCAGTCTTACGAACTACTAGACCACAACCGGAATTTCAATCCACAGCAACACCGCCGAAATGATCAACCGTTGCCGCCCATCCAACCCAATAGCGGATTTTATACAACATCGTTTATCGCCCAGGAAACAATTAACCAACTCAAAGAACATGCCACTCAAACACCGGATACACCGTTTTTTGCATTTACGGCGTTTACGGCTCCTCATTTTCCATTGCACGCGCCGCAGGAAGTGATCGCGTTGTATCGCGAACGCTACAACATCGGTTGGGAAACGATTCGCCGGCAACGGTTTCAACGATTAACCGATATGGGAATCATTCATTGTCCGCTTTCGCCACCAGAACGCGAAGTTGGACCTCCCTATTCACAAAACAATCTCGCCCCACTCGGCACCGGAGAAATTTTCAAACCGTTGGCATGGAACGATTTAACCAAAGAACAACAAAATTTTCAGGCAACAAAAATGGCAATCCATGCCGCGATGGTTGAAATCATTGACCGCGAAATCGGCAATATTCTTGATCAACTCCGTTCCATGAAAGCAATTGAGAACACGTTGATTTTTTTCTTGTCGGACAATGGTTGTTCGGCGGAAATAATGATTCGCGGTGACGGGCATGATCCCGAAGCGAAACTTGGTTCAGCGGAAACATTCCTCTGTCTTGGTCCCGGTTGGTCAACAGCAAGCAATACGCCGTTTCGTCGCCATAAAGTTTGGACACTTGAAGGCGGAATTTCGACGCCGTTAATTGTTTCTTGGATGCGAGACCAGCCCCAACCACTTCAACAATCGCCGCAATCGCAACCGTCTCAATTATCTCAATCATCGAACCGTCCGGCGAATACCAATTTATCGGTTAATGGGTTGCGTCATGATTTTGGGCATGTGGTTGACCTTTTGCCGACAATTCTTGATGCTGCCGGATATGACCACGACCAACGGAATAATGAATTTGCTCCGTTGCCTGGTGAGAGTTTATTTCCGGCGATTACCGGTTCGGTTGACGCCGAACCCCGAAAACGTGCGCCGATTTATTTTTCGCACGAAGGCAATCGTGCGGTTCGGGATCATCAGTTCAAACTTGTTTCTACTGCCAAAAACCGTCAAGGTGATGGTGTTTGGCGACTTTACGACATGCGTTCGGATCGGTCAGAACAACAAGATTTATCACAACAATTTCCCGAAAAAGTTGAAGAACTACGCCAAATCTGGCAACAATTCAATGAACAATTTCAACAAAACAGTAAACGTGAATAGTTAAT
>JAIRTV010000312.1 GCA_031254675.1 Planctomycetaceae bacterium
TCGACCAACGTAAAGCCGAATCGTAAAGAATGTGAAAGAGTTGAGAATTTTGTGGAAAAACACCGAAAAATCGACCACTCTTCACTATCCGTTCTCAACTCTCCACTCCAGACAGCCCCCCCCCCCCCTGGTTTACGTAACTTGTCCATTTTAACATTTGGCTTTTCGCAAAAAATATTGCCAAAATCCCGACAACACATCTGACTAAATTTTCCATTGTCATTCTCCTTATTACAAGACACCTTTGAAGTAATTGTGAAACGTTCACCGAAAAACAACACGGCAAAAAAATACGTATCACAATAACTAAGTTTTATAGTTTATGTTAAACGGAAAAAAATGTCAAGCGGAACTTTTGGCTTTTAAAAAAATTTTGATAATTATTCAGTAGAATTTTCGTTAAAAGATCAACCGCAAGTTGGCAACCTTTCGGCAAAATATTACACAGCAGTTAAATCACAAAAACTCTATTCCGCTTTATCAAAAAACCAACATCTGGATTGGGACAAGAAGATTCAGTATCATAATTAAAGGGACAAAATAACGTTCAGGAATCCATTTGAAGATTTGCCGCCCAATGAAAACACCAAGCAGCAACGCCGGTAATACCACAAGATCAAATGATAATGTCGTCCGTGTTAGTGTGCAAAAACCAGGAATAAGACCGGCAATTAACGGCAGTTTGGAAATATTCACAATAAAAAAGAACACCGCCCATGTTCCCATGAAATCTTTCTTCTCCATATTTTGTGCCGAAAGATAAACACTCATAACCGGTCCGGCGGCGTTTCCGGTTTGTGTTGTGAAACCGGAAAGCAAACCCATCGACCACGCAAACAATCGCGATTTCGGAAACGTATTCCATTGTGAACGTCGCCGAACTTCTTCAAACACCATCAGAGCAAGAACCAAAACACCAAGAAAAATCTTAAACGTTCGGTTATCAATCATCCACAAAAACACGGTTCCAAACAAAAGACCAATAAAAACCGACGGTAACAATAAACGAATCCGTTGCCAATCGGCAGTATGCCGGTAATATCGTACCGCAAACAAATCGCCAACAATCAACAACGGCACAACCGCGCCGGTTGAGAATTTTTCCATTCCGGGAAACGCAAGCGTCATCATCAACACTCCAGGAATCGTTCCCCCCGGAACACCCGTTTTCGACATCCCAAAAAACAATGCCGATAAAAGTCCCCAAATAATTGATTGAACAGAAAAATCCATAAAATACGCGATTTGCAACGTGTGATTGGAAAGATTGCGATTTACGAATACATTGTTTTCATGGTCAAGATCGGCTTCATTAAAAAAAGTTGAGCAATAAGATCATAAGATTGAGCAGATGATGTTTGCCGAAAGTTTATGTTACAATTTTGGAATCATCATTCCGCCGTCAACCATGATAACTTGACCGGTACTGTAAGCCAGGTCGCCTCGCGCCAACATCGCCACCGCTCGACCAACATCGTTCGGTAACCCCCAACGTTGCTGCGGCACAACACCTTCGCAAATCAATTTCGAATATTTTTCCGTTACGCCAGCCGTCATATCACTCTGAATCAGACCAGGACGAATCTCATAAACGGAAATTCCATATTCCGCCAAACGAAGCGACCATAATTGTGTTGTCATACTCAACGCCGCTTTCGACATACAATATTCGCCGCGATTCAAAGACGCCGCTGTTGCCGAAATCGACGAAATGTTCACAATACTCGCAAAAAAATCAGACGCCATCTTTTTTTGCGCAATCATCCAACACGCAATCGATTGCGTTAAAAAGAACGGTGCTTGCAAATTGATTCGCATGAGCCAATCGTAATTTTCCTCTGTCATTGTCAACATATCGCTCCGAACTCTTGCGGTAACACCAGCATTGTTGACCAACAGATTGAGCCGTTCAAAATCATTGCGAACTTTTTGCACAAGTTCGCGCCGGTCATTGTCGTCGCCAAGATCGCAACGATAATAAACAACCTTTTGAGTCTGGGAACATTGCGATCTCAGCTCTTCAAGCTCTCGACCAACTCCGTCCAACTCACGCGAACCGCAAAGCGCCAACGTATATCCCTCCGCCAAAAGCGATTGCGAAATTCCTAACCCAATACCCCGTAAACCACCTGTTACAAGTGCTGTTTTCATATTTGTTTCCTTGTTGATTGTGTTTTTTAAAATAATTGTTATTGTTCTTAAAAACTTTTCCGTTTCGCAATCAGAATTTCATGACTTTGCTGGATATCATGATTCATTTGTTGAATCAATTCTTCCACCGATTCAAAACGGATAACCTCTCGAAGCATCGCAAAGAAATCAATGTCCATCTTTTTGTCGTAAAGATCACCGTCAAAATGATGAACAAAAACTTCGATTTTCGGTACGGATTGTTGAAATGTCGGATTGGTTCCGATATGTGTTGTGGACTCGAACGATTGCCCGTCGAACGTTGCTATTGTTGCGTAAATACCTGATTTAGGAATAATTGTTTCTGTTTTACCAAGGTTCGCAGTGGGAAAACCAAGAGTTCGACCGCGTTGGTCTCCTTGAATCACTGTTCCGGTCAACCGGTAAGGTTGCGGCATCCATTGGGCTGCCTGTTCGACCAACCCTTCCCGAATAAGTTTGCGAATACCGCTACTGGAAATAAGTTGATTATCCCGTCGAACCGGCTCCACAATATCAATCGTAATGCCTGTTTGCTGTCCGTATTGTCGAATCACTTCCGACGTTCCAAGACGATCATGTCCGAAACAAAAATTATGCCCTTCGACAATAACCGTAACTTTCAATCTTTCTCGAAGTGTTTCAAAAAAGAATGTTTCCGCACTTTGATTCAGCAATTCGTGGTCTGTTCGGAGAACCACCAACGCATCAAGATTAAATTGATGGAACAATTCGATTTTCCGTTCTAAGGTACAAATTGGTTGGATATTCCCGTCGGGGCGGAGAACGGTAATGGGCAACGGATCGAATGTCAGAATGATTGTCGGAATTTGTTGGTTGTTGGCGTGGTTTTTCAAACGGTTGATAATCAGGGAATGCCCAAGATGCATTCCGTCAAATTTACCAATACTAAGAACACCACCGCAAAATTGTTCGGGAAAAAACTGAAGGTCTGTAATGATTTGCATAGATTACCCTGTCAATGTTGTCCGAATGTTCGTGTTGCTGCTTCCATTTTTACAACGTTTTTGTTTGGTAAAGGAGTTTGAAACGTTCCTTGAGTTCTTCGATCACTTTTTGATCTTTCGATTTTAGAGCCGGATCGTTATCGGACAAATTGTATCGGACAAGAACAATTTGAGCTTTGAGGTTATTTTGACCTTCAACACTTCCTTCGGTTTTGAGTTTGACCAGCGCACCGTCTTCTTTAATAATTGACGCGGTAATAGTAAGAGTTTGCCCTGGTTGGACGAAGCGAGCATATTTAACGTTACCGACTTCTTTGAGAACAACAATACTATGCGCAAAATTTTCAGATACGCGAATAAGCCACGCGGATGCTTGCGTCAACGCTTCTAACATAAGGACGCCGGGCATGACGGGAAAGTTGGGAAAATGATCTTTCAAATATTCTTCCGATAATGAAAGCGATTTGGTGGCAACAATTTGTTTTCCCAATTCTAAGGATTCGATTCGGTCAATTAAAGAAAAATACATGATACTGAAATACTGAAACTAGCTCTCAAACCGCAACAAAGAACGGAACGGTTTTTGATCTAATTGATGTAGGTTAATGGGTTGAGGGATTAAATGGGTTGGGAATTAGTTGGCGGTTTCTTTTTCGAGAATCAGAGCGAATGAACGTCCTGTTCGGGTTTGATTGAGTTTGAGGGCAAAGGGCGAGTTCAAGGTTTTCGGTTGACCGTGAACAACATTGATGGGACAATCCGGTGCGGTTTTTTCGTGATTCCGAGTTGGTGGGATTTGTTTGTTTTGAAGAGCGAGAACGACAGAAACGAGTTCGACGGCGCCGGTTCCGCTACCAAGATCGCCGAAATTGCCTTTGTTGGAGGTAACGGGAACAGAGTCGAGTGTTTGCTGAATTGCTTCGGCTTCGATTCGGTCGTCATATTCGGCGCCGGTTCCGTCTGCGTTGACGAACCCGATATCGTTGGGAGTTAAGCCGGAACGTTGCAGAGCCAACCGAATACTATGGTGAATCGCTTTTCCGGTTGGTCGCGTTTTGTGAAGATTGGGTTCGTTGATTTCAGCGAATCCGCGAATAGTTGCATAAATTTTCGCGCCGCGGGCTTTGGCAAAGTCGCGTCTTTCCAGCACAAACGCGCCAGCTCCTTCGCCAAGAACACTGCCGCAACGGTCAATATCAAAGGGTCGAGGGACACGGTTGGGATCGCTGTGTTGGGGAGCGACAAAATAAGAATTGATACGGGTTTGAAAATCTTGATTGACGCGATTGCCGCAACCTCCGGCAATCATAACATCGGCGCTGCCGCGTTGAATTGTTCGGACGGCTTCGATGATAGCGGCAAGGCTGGAGCCGCGGCACAATGTTACGGAGTTGCTGGGACCGCGTGCGTCATGCCCGATAGAGATTTGACATGCCGGCATATTGGGTAAAAATTTGAGCATCCAAAGCGGAAAGATATCATTCATGGCATCAATTCCCCATTGGTGAAAGTTGTATTGACCGTTATGAATTCCGGCACGATAGGCGTCGAGCAACATATCGACTTCGGCACCAATGAGATCAGAGCCGAAAACAACACCAAACCGGTCAGGATCAACAGTTCGGGAATTTCCTTCGGTAATGAGTTGGGCGTCGGCGGAAGCATGGCAAGCGGAAACAAACGCCAACTGAATATCACGGCTCATAACTTTGATATTTTTACGCGGTTTGACAAAATCTTTGGCGTGAAAATCGGGAACTTCACTTCCGAGGGGTCGAAGAGCGGGGTTGGAGGTTTGGATATTGAGTCTTCCGATGCCGCTTGTTCCGTTGAGGAGGGCGTGGTGAAACGATTCTTTGTCGATGCCGACAGGGGAAAGGACGCCAAGACCCGTAAGCACAACTTCTTTGCTGGTCATACCGTTTGAAAAAAAGATCAGAAAATAACAAAATACGACTATAAAACACAACTTCCTTACATAATACCTGAAAACCGCTAACACGACAAGCCCCATTGCCTTACTTCCACCGACAATAAGGAGAGTTTCACCAACTAGAAGGTAGGTGACGTTTCGCCGATACATCACAAAACCCTGTGTTTGGACGGAAATTGATGTTGCCAAACGGTTCGGAATCCGATTGCCGACTCAACCGTCGCAACCATGGACGAAAACCCGTCGGTGAAAGATTGCTTGCTTTGTTCGACATTCCATGTTGCGAAAAAGTTGTAGGGACTTGCGTCCGATATTCGTGAGATGGTAAAATACTCGCTGAAGTTGTGAACATCTTTCGTGTCCATGTTGATGTTGCTCGCTAACTTTAGGTTGTTTGGTACGTTTTTTAGTACGAACTTTACACTTTTGAAAATTTCATTTATTGATGTTCATGGATCACTTCATGCGTTAAACGGAATTAGTTACGGGAAATAATATCACGTTTAGACCATGAGATATGACCTAATACAAAGAGCAATTAATTAACTAATTTTCAAAAAAAAAAAAACTGTTGCAAAAAACGTGAATTACAATGTTTAGCTTCTGTACTTTTAGAAAAGTGCAGATTTAATTTATTACTATTTAATCCAATGT
>JAIRTV010000335.1 GCA_031254675.1 Planctomycetaceae bacterium
ACAACTCGCCGGTTGGCATGTTTCATGGCGCGATTAAACTGTTCGGTACAATTTTGTAAAAATTCTTTTGTGATTGACATGAGGCAGAGAGTTTGAAGGGTTGGGTGGTTCCGTGTTTGTGTTCGACAAAAAACGCAAAACGGATCATTTGATACTTCTGGTCTTTGAAATTTATTCTATGGTATTATGGTTTGACTGGTTCGCTGTTAAAGTTTTTTTCCGATGTATTCGCCTGTATTCGCTGGACAAAACAGCACGCTCTAACAGTATTATCTAAAAACACTTTCTGGCAGCACTGTCTAACAGTACTCTCTAAAAGTTTCCAAAAACCTCGAAGTATCACAGACATGACGTAAACATTATCGCCTGACCGTGTTGCTTGTCAAGAGACACAACACTTTTATCGATAAACTATTAACGATAATGTTGGTAAAAATCTCAATATCTTAATAAACCTTTTCGCGGAACTTAATATGGGAAATTTCTAAAAACCTTGTTTCTCAAATATCGCGTCCTTAAAAATAAAGACTTGAGAATAGTTTTCGGGTAAAAAATTAGGCTTTTAGAAGTTCCCCATGCTGAAATAAGCACAATTTAATAGACAGTTTAATCTTTCTGGTTGGGGGGCGGATAAACTTGGCGGTGATGTTTGTTGGAAAATTGAGCAGAGCAAAAAAACAACTTGCCAAAATGGATAAAACCAATAGAAACTAATTACGTTTTGATTATTGATGTGAACAGTTAGCGTAAATGTTTTTCGCAGTAAGCGATGGCGTCGGGTAGATTTTGTTCGGCGGATTTGCGTAACCAATGTTCAGCGGTGGCGGTATCGTCTGTGTTTTCGTACAAATAACGCCCCAACAAATATTGCGACAACATATAACCTTCTTCCGCCGATTCCTGAAGATATTGTAATGCTTCGTCTCGGTGAAAAATTGTTCCCAACCCTTGAAATAAAAGTTTCGCCAAACGATATTTCGCTTTCAGATAACCGTTTTGCGCCGAAACTCGATACCAATCCAGAGCCTCTTCCAACGACATCGGTGTTCCATGTCCCGCCTCCAACGATTTGCCCAAATAATATTGCGATTCTTTGTTTCCGGCTTCGGCATTCAGATAGAGTTGATAAAAATGTAACGCCGCATTGTCTGTATTGTTTGGTTTTTGTTTCGGCAAAAATTCTCCGGCAGTTCCCACCGCTACCGCTTCTTCGGCTTCCGCCCACCAATAAACTTTGCCCAACGCCACGCCTTCAATCGCTTCAATAATCAGAGGAATATTCGTCCCGCCGCCAATCAGAAGAACCGGAATCGAATCCTGTTTGGTAAAAACTTTCGCGCGTTCCGAAAAATATTTGAGCGTCCATTGAATTTTTTTAGCAACAATATTAGCTGCCGAAACAAAATGTTCGGTGCGGATTTTTCCGATCCGTCCATCTTGAACAATTCGGAATGTTTCTTCTTTATCCCAATTGCAACTTCGCCGAATCCGTTTCAACCGCAAAAGGTCTTCCCATTTTTCAACCGAAACAATTTGTGAATCCGAATCTTGTGACAGTAAGATAATCCGGTCAATCTCGTCAATGCCCACCGTATTAATCGAACGGAAATGCCGAGCATGCGTGTAACCATCGTAACTGTATTGCAGAAGAGAAAACGAAGTTTGAGACGCCGCAAGATTACAGACAATCACAAAAGACGGCGTTTCTTCCCAAACCCGTTTCCACGCCACCGCCGCAGCAATCATCGCGTCACGAAAAAGAATTTGCGAAAACCCCGCTTCCAACGCAATTTGATAATACGTTTTGCGAATCATTTCATGCCGATGCGGTAACGATAATACACACGATTGAAGCGAACGATTGTCAAAAAAATGTGTTTCACAATAAGTTTTAATATGACGCAATTGGTGCATAAAAAACGACGAAGGATGAAATTCGCCGCGACCATCAGGAAAACAAATCGGTTCATCTTTTTTCAGCAACGATGTTCGCAGCAAAATAATTCCAGCCGGATCGTTTTCCAGTTGCGCTAAAGCGTTGTGTCCTACCGAAATCGGGTTGGTGTTACGCGAAACATGGAACACCGAATCAAATTCATGATTCGCCGAAACAATATTTCGTACCGCGCCGTTCAAATCAAGAGAAGCAACATGGGTTTGGTCGGAACCAAGATCAACGGCAATCCAAGGATCGGATATGATTTTCATTGATTAAACTATGTTCGATGATGTTCGGTTCATTGTCCCGAAAATAAACGTGTCAAAAAAATTCCCAGACCAAACGCCACAACAATCGCCCCAATCAGTAAAGCATTTTTTTGGATCAATAATTCGATTCGTTCTTTCCAGTTCATTCGATAAACAGAAACCGCGTCGCCGTCAAGCCAATGTTGAAGATCAGCGGCTAAATGAGATACAGAAGAATATCGTTTCGTTTTATCAAAAGCAAAAGCACAAAGGCAAATCGCCGAAAGTGAACGCGAAACATGAGGATTATCCCAATGAGGCAACCGCGGCGGTGTCATTAAAAGATCAAAAATACCACGATGATCACGCGAAACTTTGTAAGGAAGTTTGTTGCTCAACAAAACATATAATGTTACACCAAGTGCATAAATATCGTCGGAAGTGCGACTGTTGCCGTCGCGAAGATATTCGGGAGACTGGAAACCAAGCGTTCCCACACGCCCACCGGCAAGTGTTAAATCAAATGTTTGTTCTTCCGTTTCAAGATCATTGTCAATCTCTTGATCGAAATTATTGTCGGAATTATTGTTCTTCGAGTCATTGTTGCTTTCCGTAGCGATAATTTTGGCTAATCCCCAATCAAGAATAATCGTTTCACCATAACCACTAAGCATAATATTGGACGGTTTGATGTCGCGGTGAACAATATGATGGTCATGAGCGTACGAAATTGTTTGGCAAGCGTTGATAAAATGCCGGATCAATCGGCGAAGTTCTTCCGGTGTGTGCGACGGACCTTTGAGATTATGATATTGGCTCACCAATTGTTCGAAGGTTTGTCCTTCGAGAAGACGCATAACATAATACGGTTCGCCCTGATCGTCGTGATCAAGCGAATAAATCGGAATAATACCGGAATGAACAAGTTTACCGGTTATTCGGGCTTCATTGATGAAACGTTCCTTGTAATGTTTATTCCGGCGATTTTTTTTGTTGAGAGTTTTGATGGTAACATTCCGTTGGAGTTGTGTATCCCAAGCGTGAAAAACTGTTCCCATACCGCCGCTGCCAATTTTTTCGCGGATCTCATATTTTCCAATACGTTCCAACTTGGTAACATCGGGCGTTTTTTTTGACGAAATATCGACGACGGGATTTATTCCACTATTTATTTCGTGAATGGCGTCGTATTCGTCTGAACTGCCGGACGAAAAAAAAGGAAGATCAGCAGAAAGAACAGAAATATCAACCTCTTCCGAAACGTTGCCAACCGGAACTGTTTGATTTATTTGCTCGGAAACCAGAGGAACAACATAATCGCGTTTACAAATAATACAACGCGAAGCACGACCGGAAAAACGGCGATTGAATTTATAAACTTTTCCACACTCACAGGTAAAGACAATCTCGGACATCAAAGACACCTCGCAGAAGACGAAATACAAAAAATTAAATCCATTTGGCTCATTTTGTATTATACGACTTGATAGCGAAAAAGCAAAGAAAAACATTGCTTGTCCATGTTTTGTAGAATGATCAAACCGTCTGTCTCTTACAATTCGTAAACATTTACAGATAAAGAACACAACAAATCGTCGAAAATTTTTCAGCGAAATCTTTCCTACAGTTGCCTGATTTTCTGTTGCTAAATTTGTAGAGACAATTCTTCGTAGATAAATTTTGTAATCTATTCAGTTGAATAATTGAATTTTTGCAACTATTTTGTGGTCATTTTTTAACTGACTTCATTTTCAACCGAATTTTTCTTACGAAACCACCAACGATACGAAATTGATACTATTTATCACAAACTTGATGCAAGGCTAATAGACGCAGTATTACATGTAAAAAATTTTGTTTGAATGTGTTCTTTCATTTCAATTATAAAAAAATAACATTATTTAACTCCTTTTGTGATAAAAATGCAACAATAATATATTTTTTGTTCGTCAATACCGGATGAATTAATGTTGCAAATTATGCATTTGATTTCCAAATTGCCTACCTTTGGTGTCTTTGGGGTGTTTCAAATAAAAATTCTATTTGACAGATTACTTCGGATCGGAATTCTATTCAAAAATTTTGAGAAAATGAACGTTGAAGGTTTTGAAACCGACATGGGTGTATAGTTGGACTGCCGGTTTATTTTCTGCGGTTACCTCCAATGTAACACGACGAATTCCGTGTTGCCGAAAACCAAGCAACGAACCAAGCAAAATCGCACGACCAATTCCACGCCCACGATAATCCGGCAAAACCGCAATATTCTGAACCGCTCCAACCTCTCCCGAAAATCGCATCCCCTGAATACAAGCAACATACTCAAAAAGATCATGCTCGTCACCATTGGCAATTAAAAGAGTTGCCGCCGGTAAAAATGCCGGACTAGCCGAAATGGATTGCATTAAGTTGACACATTGTTTGTAATTGCGAAATGTTGGAAAAATCCGTGCGTCTAAATCGTTGCGAAAACCGCGGTGTTTAATATCCGCGTGGATTTCCAACATTTCAGGACGCCACGCAACATAACGAAAACCCGTCGGAAGTTTCAGCATAGGAAACGAACCATTCGCAAAATCAAAGACCATTTGAAGACGTTTGATGTGTTGAAGTGGCATTGGTGTGCCTTACCAGTTGGCAGTAAAAAAACTGCCAGAAACAACCCGATCAAAAAAACGTCTCTCCACGTTCTTTTGTGAATTCGTTTACAAAAGGCTTGCATTCCTTTATTCGGGTGACGACCGAGGGGTAAAAACGAATCACATCGGGTTTTGTTCCTGACAGTATTGGTCTCAAGTTGAACACGTTAATTATTGAACCAGCATTTATTTGTATTGTTGTTTATTTTAATCTTGGATCGGAATCGGGCAGCCAATTAATGCGATAAAGTATCCAATAAATTTCTAAATTCCGGTATTTCACCTTCAATGTAGTTGAACCATTTTTGGGGTTGCCAAATTTCAATACAAACCGCAGCCCCAACAACCATGACTTCGTTCCCGGGTTCGACGGCGAGAAACTCGCGAAATCCTTCCGGTAACACAATGCGTCCACGTTCTGCCAATTTAATTTCACGGTGTCGCGTTGACAAAAGTCGTCCAAGTATTTGCAATTCCGGCATTTTTTGTTCCAGATCGCCAAGGTGAAAACGTTTTTGGATCAAATCGACACGAGCATCAAGTTTGGATTTCCACGTTTCTTCGTCCCAAAGGGAAAGGCAACCTGGTCGTTCTTTGGCGATCACGCATTTTCCGGATTCCGGTTTGAACACTTCCTCAAATTCGCCGGGAAGTGTTAAGCGAAACCGGTCATCTAGTTTACGGCTAAATTCGCCTAAAATAAGTTGCATTGTTTCGGACATGAAAATCGGAACCCATTGAATATTTTTTCAATCGTTTTCAAGGATATTACCACATTGATGAAAAAACATTATAACATGTTTGGGCGACTTTCCCACAGGATATCTCAAAAAAATATCAAAATTGGGCATGTTTCCCACAAATTCAAAGTGTATCAGATTCTAGTTGGATGACAAGTATCAGTCAAGCGGTTTGTAATAATTTTTTTTCAATTTTTTTGGGAGCAACAAAAAATTCCGCTGAATCATTGTTGGCAGACTATACTTTTTGCGGTATTCATGCTAAATTTATAAACCGATTAAGTTAGCGGGCAGTTGAGCAGATGATAACATGTCAGCCGATGGCGTTATTATCAATGACCGCTTTCCATTATCCATTCTCCCAACCCTTAATTACTGATGTCTCAACAAACCCAACTACAACAGAAAGCAAAAGAACTTCTTACCGATAAACAAGTTGATCTTGTGATTGGTTACGGACTTGTTGAAACCGGTCATCTCGGTGCTGTTTTTATAACAGACCCGAATCAGTCCGACCAATTACTCTGGAATGACCAATGTCTTGCCAACCTTGTTGTTTATTTAAAACGCAAAGAAGTTAAAAAATTTGCTCGTCCGGCGATTGTTGTCAAAGGTTGCGATGCCAAAGCGATTGCCGTTCTGGAAACCGAACACCAACTCGACCGCGAAAATCTGTTCGTGATCGGAATGGAATGTAACGGCATTTTGACAAGAAATGTGTTGCAAGAAAAATGTCAAACTTGTGATGTTCACCAACCGCCGCATTGTGATTTTGTGATTGAAAATCCCGAAAAATCAGCTTCTCCGTCCGATTCGCCCAATCGTTATGCTCGCCTCGAAAAAATGATGGAATGGAGCGCCGAACAACGACTCAATTATTGGAAAAATGAATTTTCGCGTTGTATTAAGTGTTACGCTTGCCGTCAGAACTGTCCGATGTGTTATTGTGATGTTTGTGTGGTGGACAAAAACCGACCAATTCGGATTGACACTTCGGCAACGCTCAAAGGCAATTTCGCATGGAATATTTTGCGTGCATTCCATTTGGCGGGACGTTGTGTTGGTTGCTCGGCGTGCAGTACGTCGTGTCCGGCGGGAATTGATCTTGATTTGCTAAATCTCTCGCTTGCCAAAGCCGCCGAAGAACATTTCAATTACCGCGCCGGTACCACACGGAACATTGAACCGCTCATCGGAACCTTTTCGCCGGAAGATCAAGAAAATTTCATTCGATAATCGCCTCATTTTGTCGTAGTTCAATAAACGTACCGGTTTGTCGTCGAAGCAATCCTTTGTTACCGTGCGAATAACGACTTCGCGCAAGAGAATCAAGATTCGATTTGTTTTGCGTTTTTCAAAAGACGAAGAATCGGAAAATGGATCGTTACGGAATTTTTAGCGGTTTCCGATTTCGTTTGGAGAACACGAAAGATCAATACCATAACGTTCATGAATAACGTTTCGGATTGCTGTTTCAACTTCATTGGGCGGAGGAACGGCATCAATAACAACGTAACGATCGGGATAAATTGTTGCGTATTTTAAAAAGCCGTTCCGTACTTGGCGGTGATAATTTTCGCCTTTTTGTTCCATGCGGTCAGAGGCGTTACGATTTCCGATTCGCTGAATCGCAATTTCGTATGGAATATCAAGAATAATTGCCAAATCCGGCGTCATCTCTTCGACCGCAATCTGACCAACTGTTTCCAGTGTCTTCAACGGAATTCCGCCAGCGTAACCTTGATAAACAAAATTCGAAAGCAAAAAACGATCTGAAATAACAATTTTTTTTGCTTGCAATGCCGGACGAATTATTTCTTCGACCATTTGTGTGCGGGCTGCCATGAACAAAAACATTTCCGTTTTGTTATCAATTCGGAGTTCATGACCATGCAAAAGAATATGGCGAATTTCATTGCCGAGTGCAGTGCTGCCCGGATCGTGACACAACACAACCTCGTAACCTTGTGCTTGGAAACAATGACCGAGCCGTTTTTGTTGGGTGCTTTTACCGCAACCGTCACTACCGTCAAAAGTTATAAACATTGCAAATAGAATATTAGAATATGGAATATAAAATGTAACCCGTTAAGGGAAAAAAATTCAAACACAAAGTTCTAGATATATCTTGACAGAATTTTAACTTGGAACAAGAGGGGTTTTAGACTTTCCTCGAATGAACGCCCAACTTTGTGAACGCTGGAAAAAAAAATTTTTGAAAAATTTTATTTTCCCTCTTGCAACCTTTCGATAAGTATGTTATCATATAAAAATCACATTGATAGAAAACTGATATAACAGTTTGAATGAAATTTATTTTTA
>JAIRTV010000407.1 GCA_031254675.1 Planctomycetaceae bacterium
TCATGACCAACCAGATTCGTTTCCACTTCCAACCCAAACGTCAAATCACTCCGATGACAAACTTCCGCAATTTTACCTAGCCATTCAACCGACTTGGCAATATAATCGTGCGGATCCGCTCCTTTCGGCGGATAAAAAGAAAAACCACGAATCAACTTCGTCTCCAAAGCATGCGCCAAATCACACGCCAAACGAACTTCATCAAGATATTTGGCAATAGGAACATAAGTATTACTTGTTCCATCATCGACGTCTTCGAGTTTGGTTTTGCCTATCGGCGAACCAAGCGAAGAGACATTGAGTCCATATTCGTCCTGAAATTGACGAATCCGTTGGATATCGCTTTTGGTCAATTTCATTACGTTTTTAATCCCATCGCCAAGATTAACAAAACGAATACTATAATATTGCAACCCCAATGCGGCAAAAACAGCAAATTGCTCGACAACCGTTTTATTAGCGGTTGATTCATCGGCAAAACCGGATAAAAAGATTCGTGGTGTTGGTTTCATAATTGATTGGTAATAAGGTTAAAAAATTGAAACTGCCCAAAAATGTTTTTCAATTCTAGCGTCATTTTGATTCTTTTCAAGTAGAACATCAATCAGATGTCTTGTTTTCCAGAATTTAATTGTTGCGAGAAAGTCGAGCCGAAAAAAAGTCATGGCTCCGGGTAATTGCCGGTGTGGCGATTTGGAGACAAAATCGGCGGATACGGGATATTTCTGCGGTTTGAACATCACATCATAAATCGGATTGGCAATAATGATTCTGTTATTCATGATTGACTTTATTGTTTATGTTTTATGTGTCAAGAACAATCGAACAGGGAAAATCGAAAATGTTTGGAGTGTTATTTATTTACGGCGAGCTATATTATTACAAGATTCGATATTAAGGGGGCGAACTTTTTTTAGGTGATGGTGGCGCAACAGAGGTGGTGTTGGTTTGTGGGGTGTTCGCACCGCTTGGTTTGGCGGTTGGTGCGGCAACAGTTGGTTTTGTTTTGGCGGCAACAGGATCACCGTGAGAAGGTTCGGGAATTGCCTGAATAATTTTAGCGATTACATCATTGACATCAACACCTTCGGCATCGGCGTTGAAGTTGGTGAAGATACGGTGCCGAAGCACTGGAAAACACATGGCACGAATATCGTCACCGGAAACCGCAAAACGTCCATTGAGAATGGCTCTTGCTTTGGCGGTCAAAATGATACTTTGTGCGGCACGTGGTCCTGCGCCCCATGCCAACCAGTTTTGGACAAACTGGGGGCTATATTTTTCTTTTGGGCGAGTGGCGCGAACTAATTCAACAGCGTAATCGACAATATGTTCTGAGACGGCGACTTGACGGACAAGTTGTTGAATCCAAACAACGTCGGAGGCTTGAAGTACGGGTTCGATGTCGATTTTTTTTGTTTGGGTTGTTGCCATAACGATTTGTCGTTCTTCTTCTTTGTTGGGATAACCGATGTAGATGGAGAGCATGAAGCGGTCGAGTTGTGCTTCGGGCAATGGATAGGTACCTTCCTGTTCGATGGGGTTTTGGGTTGCCATAACGAAAAACGGGGGGTCGAGCGGATAGGTTTTACCGGCAACGGTAACTTCATATTCTTGCATTGCTTGCAAGAGTGCGGCTTGGGTTTTTGGGGGAGTACGGTTAATTTCATCGGCGAGTGAAATATTGGTAAAAATGGGACCGCGAACGAATCGGAATTTACGTTCATTGGTTTCGGGGTCAACATCAATGATTTCGGTTCCGGTAATATCGCTTGGCATGAGGTCGGGAGTAAACTGAATTCGGTTGAATTTCATTTGCAACGCTTTTGCCATTGTCGAAACGGTTAATGTTTTCGCGAGACCGGGAACGCCGACGGTGAGACAATGTCCACGTGCGAAGATGCAGATGAGCATTTGCTCTAACATTTCGTCTTGTCCGACAATAACTTTGTGAACTTCGCGGAGTAATTTTTCTTTAGCCTGACAGACTCGGCGAACCATTTCTTCAGGGCTGAGTGAGGTGGTATTTGACATTGCTGAACTTAATTTTGAAAAAAGGGTTGAAAGCAAGAACAAAATTTTCCTCATTTTACTCAAATACCGGCAAAAAAATATCCCCCTATCTGAAAAAATAATACAGAAAAAATTTGCCTATTCCTCACATTTTAAAATATTCTTTTTTAGTGAGACGAAAATAAAAGGGCAATCTCTACCTGTGTGAAGTAGAGAAATGCCCTTAATATTTGTTTGATATTTTAATCTAGTGTTGCTGTTTTTCCATCTTCAACATCGCTGTAGGGAACCAGGATTGACTCGACTGGAGTTGTAACTCTGACACCGCGAACCACGCCATCGCCTAAAAGAAATTGGCAAATTCCCGGATGATAACTTCCAAATCCGCTTCGCACAGCAGCGGTGGTTGGTTTATCGGTTGGACTGATTGCTAACGTGAACCAATTTGAAGTACCTACATAATCCCAGTCCCAATGAGCAACTGCTCTTGCCATCGCAGCTGCCCGTACTCCTGATGCTGTTCCTCCCAAATAGGAACAATCTCCTGGAAGAATATTACTCGAATCGGTCGATTTGTTACACAATCCCAAATTATTCTGAGAGATATGCTTTTCACCGACAAAAAATTGATTACTTGTGCCGTCTGTAATTCTTGCAAAAGAATCTCTGGGACTCCATTGATTTGTATTACCGATGGAGCGA
>JAIRTV010000431.1 GCA_031254675.1 Planctomycetaceae bacterium
TGTGGTACGTGGGAATGTTTAGCAGACGCAATTTATGACAATGGCTCTATTGCACTTGCCAGCAAAGGATGGCAGGCAGTTGGTTTGGAAAAATCGCGTTGGGCGGAAAAGATCAGCCCCAATATGAATGTTGAGAATAATAAATCGCCGAGTTTTAATTATTTGCGGCAAAAATTACAAGAATTATTAACATTCCGGTAACGTTAAGATATTTCAACATAGAATCTGCGAAAATCTGTGGACGATTTTTTCGTGTGTTCTGTGGTTCATAACATAGATTGTTACTTTGATATTTATTAGGAGAAATTATTATGACGGAAAATTCATCACTTTTCTCATCAACTTGGAACAACGCTTCAGAAGAGGATGTGTTGTACACGCGGTTAAGTATTCCGGCATTGCTTGCGGCGGTGTTTGGAGTTGCGTCGTTTTTGGTATTTATGACGCCGTGGTTTTTCTTTATTAGTGTTTTGGGAATACTTTTTTCGTTTATCGCGATTTGGTCAATTCGTAAGGCGGAAGGCGGTTTAACCGGTTTGCGGTTTGCACAATTGGGATTATGTGGTTCTGTTGTTTCCTTAACGGCAGTGGCGGTACTTTGGCCTAGTTATCAATACGGAATCCGATCTGAGGCTGATCGTTTTTTTCGTATTTGGTTCGATGCATTACAACACAATAATATTCCGTTAGCCAAAGGGTTGACGTCGCCCTATTGGGAACGTCCGGCTTCGGACAAACCGGAAGAATGGTGGCAAAAACAATATGAAAATAATTTTTCGCATAAATCCATTCATACTTATGTCGAAAACAAACTTATTCGTGTTTTACTTGCACTTGGCGATAAAGCGAAGGTTTCGTATTACAAAACGCTTTCCGTAACAACCAGCGATGAAACGGATACGGTGGTAACATTGTATGCGGTCAGTTTTCCGAACGATAACAGTCAAACCGAAACATTTTTTGTCAAAATGACCGGCAAACGTTCCTTTCCGAGCGGTGATATTAAGTCGGCGGGTTGGACATTGGAAGGAATCCCGACAGTGGTTGTTCCCGACGAATTGAAAACAATCGCCCAAAACGAATAATCGTAAAATAAACAACCTTAAACTAAATAACTATTAACTAAATCATTCGTGTCAAAGTTAAAAAGAATTCTTGTAACCGGTGGCGCCGGATTTTTGGGATCGCATCTTTGCGAACGTCTTGTTGATCAAGGGCATGACGTTATTTGCGTCGATAATTTTTTCACAAGCCAGAAATCGAATGTTGCTCATCTTCTTGAGCGGTCGAATTTTGAGTTAATTCGGCATGATATTACGATGCCGCTTTATTTGGAAGTGGACGAAATTTATAATCTGGCATGTCCTGCCGCACCGGGGCATTATCAATTCAATCCGGTCAAAACGATGAAAACATCGCTTGCGGGTTCTATAAACATGCTCGGTTTGGCAAAACGTTGCCGTGCTAAAATTCTTCAGGCATCGACCAGCGAAGTTTACGGCGATCCCGAAATTCATCCGCAAGTCGAATCTTATCGCGGTTACGTTAATCCGGTGGGACCGCGTGCTTGTTACGACGAAGGAAAACGCGCTGCCGAAGCCTTGTTTATGGATTATCGGCGAATGCACAAAATGCCTATTCGTATTGTTCGGATATTCAATACGTATGGACCACGAATGCATCCGTATGATGGGCGTGTTGTTTCCAATTTTATCCGTCAGGCTCTCAACAAAGAACCAATCACTATTTTTGGTGACGGACGCCAAACACGATCATTTTGTTACCGAAACGATTTAATCGAAGCGATTATTCGGATGATGAATAACGAAGAAGATTTTGCCGGACCGGTCAATATCGGTAATCCGGCGGAATTTACGATTCGCGAATTGGCGGATCTTGTGGCACGGTTAGTCGGTCAACCGGTTCAGTTTGTGGAAAAACCGTTGCCAATGGATGACCCGCGCCAACGGCGTCCTGATATTACGCTTGCGAAACAAAAATTAAACTGGGAGCCAAAAATCTCATTGGAAGAAGGGTTACGCAAAACAATCGAATGGTTTCGCAGTATTGATTTCGAACAATACCGCCCTCCAACTCCGCTTTATTAAACAAACGGGCAACTTTGTTTTGGTTTCCGGTTGGCAATTCGGATTCCAAAAGATACGATAAATTGAAGGAAGTTTATCATGACTTTGGACTTCCTACGATTGTAGATTATTCTTCTTGCGTTTCTGACGTTTTTTGTCTATAATAATTTTGTAATTTCTACTATTGTAGATCAAAAAAATCAAAAATCGACCAAAATTGTCTTTGAATGACTTTGTAATTCCCTACTATGTCGGGTCTTTCCGTTGTCATTTTCGTTCTTGTCGTCTATAATGACTTCAAATTTCTTTTGTGAGTGTCTGATGGTTGTTTTTCGCAATTTTTGCAACTCCATGCCAATTCTTGATACGCTCTAATAAGATTAGTTGAATTGGATATTGATCAATGGTTTTCTGTTTGTTTTCATTATTTTTTGAAAGAAAGTATGAAAAAATAAAAAAATTTTTCGATGAAAATCTGGTTTTTTGGAAAATTGATATTAAAATATTTCTGTTTGATAGTTGAAAAGCGTGCTGGATGTTGGTCGGTGGTTTTTCATTTTTTACTCGCCAATTCTTATCAAAAACAATAAGACAATGGAACAAGAAAATAAATTTGATCATTTGGATTTTGAAGTTCTTGATGGACAAATTCGTCTTGGTCATCGTTTTTACAGTACGGACGATATTATTTCTGTTAGAATTGATGAGGAGAAACATAAGATAACATTAAGCGGAACAATCGCTACTACTTGTGTACTGGTTCCTCCTTGTGCTGGATTGCTCACGTGGGGAATACTGTGGAAAGAAACAACACCATTGTTTGCATGGATACTAATTGTAGTGGGGGCAATACTGGGGTTATTCAATCTTTTATGTTTGTTTATGTTTTTTATTGGCGCAGAAGGAACATTTTATTCCGTTATTTTTATAACCAGCGCAGGAGAGAAAAAGTTTTTTGAAACGAAAAAACAAAAAGAAGCTCTCTTTTTTGTGAAAAGTCTCAAGAAGCCCATTGACGTGAGCAAAATTTCATCTCTTTAGTATAAGTTGTCGTTAGGCAATTCTGTCTCTGTTTCCAGCTGGCAATTAGATTCCAAACCGTTTGGCAATACAAATTGCCAGCCGAAAACAAGGGCGAGTCGGCTTGCGCCGACGTGATGTTTCGGCGAAACATCACCTACCTTTCAGGTGGGCAACCTTTCGCTGAAAGGTTGCATTGCCGCAAGGCAATTCTGCCCCTGCTTCTGGCAGGCAATTGGATTCCAAACCGTTTGGCAATACAAATTGCCGTCCGAAAACAAGGGCGAGTCAGTTATCGCCGACGTGATCTATATCAGTGGTTTTCATTTCGTTTTATTATGGAATTGTTACCGAAGCGCCGTCGGCAACATCGCTCAACCGAATGAGTAGAAGCGGTCTTGTGGTAACGGAAATGCCTCGAACAGAACCATCGCCAATCAGGAAATGGCAAATATCAGGATGAAAACTTCCAAATCCGACATTATCAACATAGTTGGCGTTGACAACACGATCCGGTTTGGCAATACCGAAATTTTTACAAACCGAATTAGACCAATGATCAGTTGCACGCATTGCTGCTGGTGCGGCTTCGTGGTTATTGCCGCTACCGTAAAGATAGGAACAATCTCCTTGTCCGTCGGTAACTTGATTGCATACACCAACGAAGTTGCGAGCGATGAATTTTTCACCGACTAGAAACTGATTACTTATTCCGTCTGCCAACCATGCAAATGTATCGCGCGGTTCGTAAGCCCGCCATTTTTTGCGATTTCCGGTAACATTTACTGTTGCATCCCGAATACGTGGTTCTTCGGTAATAGCTTTTCGAAATGGTGACCGCAAAACATCTTGGCTGTTATCAGTAGCAAGAATTGACCACCAATTACCTGAATAACCGCCATTTGTATCGTAACCTTGTAATGGCGTTCGATTCAAATTGTCATCGTACTGACTTGGAGGGCAGAGCATGACGGTTGCGTAATCAGTTGTGGGACCGGATCGTACATAATCGGCGGTACTACCATCTTCGCCGGCGGTTACGATATTGCTTCCTCCTCCTCGCCGCGAAGGACAAACATAAGTCGAAACGGAACCAAACGCTTTGCGTTCGTCGGCGTTCAACGGGTTTTGAATGTAACCGTTGTTTCCTGCCCACCAATCATTGGTGGTGTCTCCCGCTCGTACCACGTTAGCGGCAATACCAATGTT
>JAIRTV010000447.1 GCA_031254675.1 Planctomycetaceae bacterium
GGTTTGGACATCCGCCGATAAGATAACAATTCAAAAAGTCATCCCCGTGTTCCTGTTCTGGTGTAACCGTTTTGGAATGCTGATTCCTCATCAACATTCCAAAACAATGTCGCAAGGAAAATTCTTGAAACCTTGTTTCTTAAATTGAAATTCCATTGCAATATTATATCGTGTTATATTGTGGTGGGTTGTTCTCTCATTGTTACGAAATGAACAATAAACGATGACTTGCCCACTCACATTTCGATTTCACGATAAAAACATTGACGATAGAAACACTTTTTGTTTGAGTAATAATGTTTTTAATTCGGCGTAATCGACATTCCGTGTTCAATTTATTCTTGACAAAACCAACTGTTTGGATTGTAATAGCAACTTCTTACCACTTCGTCCAAAATGGCAAAACCCAAAATGACAGAATTGTTACTCAATGTTTGATTCAGAATTTATGAAAAAACTCGAATACTTGTCGTTGGTTTCGCGGCGACTCTTTCGAGGTCAATTGCTGGCGCAAAAACGAACACGACAATTAGGCGGCGGAGTTGAGTTTGCCGATCACCAAAATTATGTACCCGGCGACGATTTGCGTTATCTCGATTGGAATGTCTATGCCCGACTCGGGAACGAACTCATCAAACGATTCGAAGAAGAAGAAGATTTACACGTTTATTTTTTCCTCGATTGTTCAAAAAGTATGTCCGTCGGAAATCCCAGTAAATTCGACTACGCCAGGCAACTCACCGCCGCACTCGCCTACATCGCCCTCGCCGACCTCGACCGAATTAGTGTCGTCGCCTTCACCAACCAAATTCACAACTCGTTCCCACTCATTCGCGGAAAACAACACGTTTTAAGCCTGCTACGCTTTTTAGAATCACTTCAAACCATCAGCAAATCAACCAATATCTCCGCCTCCATCAACGAATTCTTTCACCGGAAACAACGTACCGGATTAGCCGTTATTCTAAGCGATCTGTTCGATCCCTCCGGTTTTCAAAAAGCCGTCGATACATTACGATACCGCCACTTCGAACCCAATATCATTCAAATTCACGACCCCACCGAAGCCTCCCCAACCTTGCTAGGTGACCTGCAACTACGCGACCTCGAAACCAACTCCCTACACAATGTCACCATCAGCGAAAATATCCTAAAACGTTACCAACAAAAATTCACCGACTTTCTCGATTCCATCAAAAAATATTGTGTTCGTAACGGTTGCAACTACACCATCTCAACCACCTCCATCCCATTCGACGAAATGATCCTACAAATGATGCGAGAAACAGGAAATATTCGCTAAATCAAACCATAACAAAAAAAATCAAATCACCGCAACTCCACAAATACTCAACAAAAAATTCAAACAGATTGCTATTGCGTAAAACGTCAATAAAATGTTATGCTTCGCCCAACCAACTCCAACAAAACTTCAGAATAAATATCAGATTTTATTTGAATACAGAAAACACAGAATTTTTCATCTTTCCGCGTATAGGGCGTTCAATATCCTCATTAACAGAATGATCATGACTCAACAATTCAAAAAATATGGTATCTTGTTTACGGTTTTCTTTGTTCTGTTTTGGGAAATTTCCAACGCCCACCTCACTCACGTCAACGCCGCCGAATTTCGTATCGACAACGAAATACAAATCGAAAATACCCCCGAAAAAATCACAAGCACCATCTTTTTATTAAACGGCAACTTCATCAGTCTTATCGGTGAAAACGGAGAAATTACGTTTTTCGATGCCGACCAACAAATTTTTACATTACTCGATCCCGTGTTGCGGATTCAAACCCAACTCGACGCCGCCGAAACAAAAAAGAAAGTCGAACTGTTACGGCAACAAGTTATAACCAACTCCGCTCTCGACCCCAACTCCTTCAACGCTTTTGCCGTCAAACCCGCCTTTCAATCAGAATACGAAGAAGTTTCAGGAACACTCGCCTTGCAATCACCATGGATCGATTATCTCCTCGTAACCTCTCTGTTGTCAGATCCCGAAATCATAAAACAATATTTCGATTCGTGCGATTGGGTGTGTTATCTTCATCTTCGGATCGACCCACGATCCACAACAATGTTGACACGACTCGAAGTCAATCGAATTTTACGAGAACAAAATCGGTTCGCCTCACGGATTGCCGTTTCGGTTTTTCCAAAAGGCAAAGTGTTGATCGCCAAACCAAACAAAGCTCAAAGTTCGCATAAAATAATCCTGCGTCTCGACCACACCGACACAAAACGGATTGACCAAGCAAAAGAATTTCGACGCTCCTTCACAATGACCACCTTCGAAGAATACCAAAAAAAAGTCGCCGAAAAAAAGAAAAATTAAAAATTATAACAAAAACAAAAAATCTCCGTGCATTCTGCTTTGCCATGTTCAAATAAAATCATCGTTAACTTCTCCCAAAAACACATGAAAAATCTTCGTGAAATCCAAAACAAAAACGATTCTCCTCTGCATACCAATCCCGTCAATAAGAATCATTCGGAACAACAAATTCCGTATTCGATATTTTCGTTCGTTTTCGTTTTTCGTATTCTGCTCTTTCTTGCCATAGCCGGAATTGGAGTTGTCGCCGATCTCGAAACAAAAAAACGTGTCTTTCAAACAATCGGAATGCCCGGAATGTATCGTTTAATCGAAGAACCGGAACTTGCCGGTATTTATTGGTTACGGCGGGATGTTCTGGGGTTTCAGACAAGCCTCAACCAAGGAGCCTTGTTCGGAATGGGACAAGGACAAATCTTTTGGCTCACACTTTTTTCGTTCATTTTCTTGATCGGTATTGTTGTTTGGATACTTTATTCCGCATGGAAAAGCCAATTTCTTATCATCACACTAGGACTAATCGTTGCAGGAATTATCGGCAATCTCTATGATCGTTTAGGTTTACACGGGTTGTGTTGGAATAACGGCGAACCGATCTATGCGGTTCGCGATTGGATTCTGGTGATGCTGGGCTCTTATCCGTGGCCAAACTTCAATATTGCCGACTCCATGCTCGTGTGCGGAGCAATATTACTCGCGCTTCATTCTTTTTTCATCAATGATCATGCGACGTCCGATAAGCAAATTGCCGAAAAAACGAAACATGAAAATTGTCGGTAAAGAAATCAAAATACTCTTGCAACACACAAACCATTGCTATAAAATCAATGCGATTCATAGGAAATTTTCATGGAAATTTTCATTGTTAAAGTAAGGTTCGGTAACATAAAAACATCCTTGACAAAACAATTCTTTTAACGAAAATTTCACTCAATATATTACTCAATATATTACTCAATATATTACAAAAATTATCACAATCCGTTATTGGATATGCTTAAAAGGTTTGTATTTGTGGTTTTCTTTTTTGTTGTTTCTGGAAATTTTCTATTACCGGTTTGCGCTCAGATTTCGGAATCGGATTTGAACCGTGTGGTGTCGCGTGGTTTGAACTGGTTAGCGTCAAACCAATCCCGACGTGGCAGTTGGGACGCCAACGGTGCTTATCCGTCGGCAATGACCGGAATGGCAGGAATGGCGTTGCTCGCTGAAGGTTCGACGGCAACACAAGGAAAATACGCTTCAAATATTCGTGATGCGATTGATTTTCTTGTCAAGCGTTCGCGGCACAACGGGTTGATCGGCGACAGTACCGATGATCGTTACACGTATGGTCACGGTTTTGGTTTGTTGTTTTTGTCGCAAGTTTTCGGCGAAGAAGAAGACGAAGCACGACGGCATGAATTGATTGAGGTAATGACGAAAGCGGTACAATTTTGTGGTCAAGCACAAACTAAAGCGGGTGGTTGGGGGTATGTTAGCGCGAAAGACGGTAACGATTTCGATGAAGGTTCGACGACAATCACCCAAGTTCAAGCGTTACGCGGTTGCCGGAATGCCGGAATTCCCGTACCAAAAGAAATTATCGACAAAGCCATTGGCTATATTCATCGTTGTTCGATTCAGCAAGGCGAAGGAGGTGTGCAGTACAATATTCACGGTGGCGGCGGACGCCCCCCAATCAGTGCCGCAGCCATTGCGTGTCTGTTCAACGCCGGTGAATACGACGATAAATTTGTTCCCAATTTATTACGATATTGCGACAAAAATCTCGGCAATATCGCAAACAATAACGATTATGGACATTGGCATTACGCACACTATTATTTTGCTCAAGTAAAATATCGTCAAGGCGGTAAAAATTGGGTTGAATACCGCGACAAATTATTTAAACGGATTATTTCGGAAGCCGGTAGCGATGGTTCTTGGTCGCAAGGTTATATTGGCAAAGTGTACACAACCGCAATCAACCTCACCGTTTTGCAACTTGAAAACGCCTCCTTGCCAATTTATATGAAATAACGTTTTAAGAAATGGATAATATTTCAAAAAGACAATCATGATGGTTTGAAAAATAGTTTACTATTTACTCAACTTATTTACATTTTAAAATTCAACTTTTGTTTTCTCCCTAGTAAGTTTTAACTTTATAAAACTAAAAACGAAAACCAAATTTCGAAGTGTGACGAATTTATTAACGTATTATTTATTGACGATTTATGATGAAAACGGGACTTTTTTCACGTGCGGCACGACTTCGTAAATCGCCGGAGTTTAAGCGGGTTATTGATACCCGTTGCTCGGCATCGAACGAAATTTTGATCGTTTTCGCAACACCCAACAGTTTAGAACATTGCCGACTAGGACTTTCCGTTTCACGGAAAATCGGCAATGCCGTTATTCGTAACCGTTGGAAACGACTCATTCGTGAAGCATTTCGCCAAACCCAAACCAGTTTTGCCGAAACATTCGATATAGTTGTCATTCCACAACGTCACGCCAAACCTCCAACGACACAAGCAGTTGTCGTTTCGCTTCAGAAATTAATCAATAAAATTGCCCGACGCAAAAAATCATAGCGTTGCCGTTT
>JAIRTV010000450.1 GCA_031254675.1 Planctomycetaceae bacterium
GGACCGTTTCGGTTTTGCACCGAATTCCCTGTTTTTGGTCTGATTCAAGATAAACCAGACCAACACCAACTCCTCAACAATAGCACAACATTCTAATCGATTGCGAATCTCCGTCAACCCCCACCAAAAAAATCCCAAATTCGCAACCTCCGAATCAAGATTGTACTTGAACACGAAAGGCATGAAATTTTTTTGTTTTGTTCTTTTTTCGTCTATTCACTATTAACTAAAAGGTGGACAACCTTTCTTTTTAGGTGGGCAACCTTTCGCCGAAAGGTTGCGTCGGCGATAGCTGACTTGACCCTGTTTTCGGATAGCAATTTGTGTTGCCGAGCGGTTTGGAATCAAATTGTCAGCTCAACACAGGGTCAGAATTGCCTTGCGGCAATGCGACCGTGGATGAAAATCCTTCGGCAAACAAGGTGGGCGACCTTTCGCCGAAAGGTCGCATTGCCGTAAGGCAATTCTGCCCCTGTTCCCGGACAGCAATCTGATTCCAAACCGTTTGGCAACACAAATTGCCATCCGAAAACAGGGGCTAGTCGGCTACCGCCGACGTGATGTTTCGGCGAAACATCACCCACCTTTAAGGAAACATCGCCCACCTGGGTTGACTTCTGTTTTCGGGAAGGGTTCGAGAAAAGGTCTTGTTTGCGGAGTGGGACACAAGCGGAATTTTTGACCTTTTCGTTAATTAAGAGCTTCATAAAGAGATCGAACACGGAAAACACAGAAGACACAGGATTTTTTTATTTTTTCTGTTGTAGCAATTTGAGTTCCTGGGTTGTTTTCATGGCACAGAATTTGGGACCGCACATTGTGCAATATTTTTCGGGTTCGTTGTTTGGATTGGGGCAATTCGTGTTGTGTTCCGCAACACCATCTTCCGTCATTTCTTTTTTAGTACGAACCGTTCGGGATACTTGATAATATTCTCTTGCCCGTTCAGGATCAAGAGAAAGACGGAATTGTTCTTCCCAGTCAAACGCAAATCTTGCCCGCGATAACGCATCATCGCGTTCTCGAGCATGCGGACGTTGGCGAGCAACATCCGCAGCGTGAGCAGCAATTTTATACGCAATCACACCTTGCCGAACATCTTCCCGATCCGGCAAACCAAGATGTTCTTTCGGTGTTACATAACAAAGCATTGCCGCCCCGTGAAACGCTGCCAATGTTGCGCCGATTGCGCTGGTAATATGATCGTAACCAGGCGCAATATCACAAACAACCGGACCAAGAACATAAAACGGCGCACCACAACACTCCTCAATTTGTCGTTTAATATTCATTTCAATCTGATCAAGCGGAATATGACCAGGTCCCTCAATCATCACCTGACAACCAATTTCCCACGCACGAACCGCCAATTGTCCCATCACTTCGAGTTCGCCGAACTGCGCCGCATCAGAAGCATCGTGCAAACAACCAGGACGCAAACCATCGCCAATACTCCAACAAACATCATAAGTTTTCATAATTTCACAAAGATCATCAAAATGTTCGTAAAACGGATTTTCACGTTGATGCGCCACCATCCATTTTGCCGTCAAACTTCCACCACGCGAAACAATTCCCGCCAACCGCCGCTCAATCAACGGCAAATGCTTTTGCAACAATCCGGCATGAATCGTCATATAATCCACTCCTTGCCGCGCCTGATGCTCAACCGCATCCAGAAAATGTTGCGGTGTCATGTCGAGAATATCGTCAAGCTGTTCGCAAACCTGATACAACGGAACCGTACCCACCGGAACCGTCACCTCATCAATAATCCGTTGACGCAACAAATCAATTTCCGCTCCAGTTGACAAATCCATCACCGTATCGGCTCCATAACGAATCGCATCTTGAACCTTGGCAATTTCACAACACGAATCACTCGTCAACGCCGAATTACCAAGATTCGCGTTGATTTTCGTACGCAACGCCATCCCAATTCCAATCGGACACAACTTTTTCGTCAAATGAATTTTATTTGCCGGAATCACAAGATGTCCGGCAGCAATTTCCTGTCGAATCAATTCCGGTTCCAGAAATTCCTGTTCGGCAACAAGGAGCATTTCCGGTGTGATGTGTCCGGCTCGGGCTTCAAGATATTGAGTCATCGTCTATTATTTGTTTAGTGGTCAAAACGGCACGAATTTATTCGTGATGTAGTTTGATTTGGATTTTTTCGATACGTCGGCGAGTTGCTTCAATCACCGTAAAACGAGACTGTTTGCCTTCATGTTCAAAATCAACCGTCTCACCAACACCAGGAACATGACCCAGCGTCGAAAAAATAAAACCGGCAATCGTGTCATAATCTTCTTCTTCCGGCAAATCAAGACTAAGCGTTTCGTTCAAGTCGTCAATACGCACCTTGCCCAACACTTCAAATGTTGCCGAATCCAATTCCTTAATTTCTTCTGTAATCGCAACCGGATCGTGTTCGTCCACAATTTCGCCGACAATCTCTTCCAGAATATCTTCCAAAGTAACAACACCCGAAACACCTCCGTATTCGTCCAACACAATTGCTAAATGTCCTTTAGCGCGTTGTGAAATATCGTCAACTTCTGAACCGTCTTTGTTGGAGCCGGCGGGTTTGGTGTTTTGAAATTCCTGAAGCAGTGTGTCAACCGGTTTTGTTTCCGGCACGAACAACGGTTCGGTCATTAACTCCGTCCAAGGACAACGTTGTGACGGATCATTTTTCACGAGTTCTCGCAATAAATCTTTAGCGTGAATTACTCCGATAATATCATCACGATTATCTTTATACACGGGAATACGCGAATGTGGAGTGGCAATAACAGCGGCGAGCATTTCGTCCCAAGACAATGCGTTTGAGATACTTTTCATATCGGTTCGGGGCGTCATGATTTCGGAAACGGTGAAATCGCTTAATTCGATGACGCCTTCGATCATTTCTCGTGCGTCTTCTTCTAGTAATCCTTCGCGATGACCTTCGGTGACCATTGTTCGGATTTCGTCTTCAAAGGCTTCTTCGTCGTCGGGTTGTTCTGTTTGCCCAGCCAAACGGTGAAAAAACACGTTGAAAAACCGGTCAACCAATGTCAACGGAAAAAGGAGTACGGTTAAACCTGACCAGAAATACCACGTAAAATAAACAAAAGAAGTTCCCCAAATTTTCGCAACAACTCGTGGTATCCAAAATTCGACGCACAACAAAATTAGCGACGCAATAAGAATGAGAACAATCCAATCGGTAAATACTTCTCGATTGGGGTTGAGTTCGAAGGCGGCGGCTGTTACTAAAACGGTTGCCAAGAGAATACGCAACATTCCTGCGGTGGCGGCGGCATGGTCGTATTCTTTAAGAATCTGACTCAACCGATTTTCCGCGCCGCGCCGCCGACAAAAATCCTCCAATTGATGTCTGGAAAACGATTTAAGAGATCGAGACCCGATTGAAACAATACAAATAAAAACAAGTCCCAAAAGAATAAAATAAATCGAAATCATTCGCCAATATTACTGAACGGAAATCGTCGGTTCAAAAATCCTTTCTAAATGCCAATAAAATCAAAAAAACAGTATTGTCATTATTGCGATTTTCAAAATATTGGCAAGAGGGCAGCTTTTAGGGGTAAGCATTCACGGTAATTTTCTCTATGGCGTGTTTTTTTTGTGAATTGTCTAATTCGGTTATGAGAATTTTACTTGAAAGTATTGAATCGAAGGTATTGCGATTGGAGCGAGAAAACGCCGAACTGAGGCGTATTATTTCCGAGCAAGCGAACTTATTTCTTTGAATTACTTTCGGCGGAATTGGTCGCGTTTTGTAACCATTTTGCTCTCAAGAGATTGCCAACACCGGCAGGAGTACGGGCGGTTCGTTCGTAATACCGTATTGCATCG
>JAIRTV010000480.1 GCA_031254675.1 Planctomycetaceae bacterium
CATGGCGGTTGGGAACCGCGCGAATTCTATTTTCCGGCGGTGTGTCAAAACTTTTCGTGGCGATTGTTTGTGGACACTTCGTCCGCGTCTCCCAGCGATATCTTCCCCGAAGGAACCGGCCCAAAACCCAATCTTCATGCCGCATTAAAATTTATTCCCCATTCCATGCGTGTTTTCCTCGCCAAAACACGGTAACTCTCAAGTATGATGAGGAATTCGGATTCTTTTATTTGAACACGGAAAAAATAAAAAATTGCCATGTCTTCCGTGTCCAAATAAAACCATCACAAAAAGAAACATTAAACCGAAATAGCCGGTGTCAGGAAGAAGTTAAAGAAAAAGTCTATTGAACCGTTTCCGAAATTATTTTGGTCGATGAGTCATTTGACAAAATTACTCTTTGCAACCCTTCCGTAAGGGATAAACAAATGGTATGATTTCGGCAATGAATTTTGCGACGCAGCAATTTATAGCAAGTTCAGTGATGATATGTTTCCTTCAACAAATTATTTATTATCTTTGTGAGTTTCTGTGATATTTTGTGTTTTTGGCGTTTAAATTTAACGCCGAATACGTAAAGGACACGGAAAATATGACAATATGAAAAAAAGAGAAAAAGGTTCCTCAATGAAAACCAAACGTCCTAAACGTGAAGAGATTCCAGCTGGTGAAGTTCCATGTCATTATTGTCCTGGTAAATGTTGCCGATATTTTGCGTTGCCGATTGACACGCCGGAAAGTCGCCGTGAATATGGTTTTATCCGTTGGTTTTTGCTGCACGAACGGGCAACCGTCTTTGTGGACGAAAAAACATGGTATTTGCTTGTTTATTCGAAATGCAACCATCTGGACGAAACAACAAACCGTTGTGGAATTTACGAAACAAGACCGCAAATCTGCCGCGATTACAGTAGTAATAAATGCGAATACGAAGATCATTACGTTTACGAGCAATATTTTGAACTTCCCGAACAGGTAGAAGAATACGCTGAAGCTGTTCTGGGTTCGCACCGAAAACAAGGATTCCGGTCGCTTCCGTAAACAATCTATCCGCGAAAGAAATTGTCGATTTGTTTAACAACAAACCTGTTCTTTAATCTCTCCCTATTTTAGTACGACAACATCTTCCGACGCAATAGTTAAAATCAATGTATTATTTTTGTTTTATTATTTCCGCGGCGATCATTTTGCAGATTTTCGGTAACGTACCAACCGTTTTGGCTCGGTGAAATTCGAGACCGGATTGGCAACAGAGTTCGCCAATCTCCAAGTCAAGATCATGAACCGTTTCCATATTTTCACAAAAAAAACCAATAGGTAAAACAACAATAGATTGATATTGTCCGGTTGCCGCAATTTCACGAACTCGTTCTTTAATATCCGGTTGAAGCCAATGTTCCATGATCCCGCTTTGACTTTGAAAAACAAGCTCCCAAGATAATGTCGGCATAGAACATTGTTCGATAATTGACAGACAAGTTTGACGAAGTTGAGCGACATAATTGGAACAACCAAGATCCGATTTCGGAATACTGTGCGCTGAAAACAAAACCAAAATAGAATTGGCCATTTCCGGCGTTAATTTTTTATTCGGTATCATCGGTTCAAGAATTTCGAGCAAACGATCCACTTGGGCTTCGATAAACAACGGATGGTCAAAGAATAACGGTAACATTTCAAAAATCGGAGCAGCAGAACCAATTTTTTGCTTTGCTTTTTCGAGGGCGTTGGCGTAACGTTTGCTGCTTTTTCCCGAATCGAACATCGAAGTTGTCAAACAGATTGCCTGTTTGATTCCTTCGTTTGTCATTTTTGCTACGGTATCTTCAAGCAAAGGATGCCAAAACAAGTTGCCCCAATAAATGTTGAGACTGATATTATCGTGTTGTTTGGTTTCGCGAAAAATTCCGGCAATAAGGTTTTGACATTCTTTGTTAAGTGGGCTTAATTTTCCTGTTTGGCGTTCCATGTTGTAATATTTTTCCGCCGCGGCAGCAACCCGATTCGACAAAATTGCCGAATCGACGTTGTTCGCCAAGAGATTGTTGAGAAACGGAATAACATCCTCTTTTACCTCAGGAGCACCGTAAGAAATGAGGAGAAAAGTTTTGGAAAGATGACTCTTCATAATAAAAAGTTGCAGTTACTGTTCTATTTTTGCCCGTAACATTTTGATAATAGCGTCATCTTGTTCGTCGGGAATTGTTTTGAGCATGGGGTTGGTTTGTTTTATTCGGCGGAATTGGGTTTTGAGTTCTTCGTCCGACAATTTTTTGAGTTCTGCCAATGGAATTGGCGAAGTTTTGATAAATCCATCAATAAGTGCTCCGTGTTTTTTGAGAAGAGCCGCAACCGGATCGCCGGCTTCGTTTCCATCCGCAACCGATTCGTTTTCGCCGGTGTTTGCTCCGTCTGCCAATTCTTGTTCGTCAATCGGCGACGTGTAAATCCGATCCGCAACACCAGGCGAACTCTTGGCAAGATTCCGCTCCGAAACCGCCGCTGGACGAATTTTCATTGTCATCGTGATTTCATCAACCGGCGTGTCAAAACCAAAACTTAAACGAAATGGAATTTGTGTTGTTCGTGGAAGCGGTTCGTTCAAGGCTCCTGCTTCAAATATCATTGGTTTGGGACGTTTGGCGAATTTATTTGTCGCCGGATCGAGTTCGATAACTTCATTGCTCACCGTAACATGAATTGCCGTCTTGCCTTCCCCAATAATCAATTCCTGTGTTGGGGCTTCTTTGTCTTGCGTCAACACTTTGAACGGTCCAAACGTAATCAGACAATTCTCAAACGTAATAGGTTTTCGTCCGCGAAAACGATCCACAACCGAAAATACGGCTTTGCCGGAAGCATCAGGGGCTTTACCGGTTCGGTCAAAAATGAATGTTCGCGTGAATTCTTTGACATCTTTGGGATCGTTCCATTCATAAACGTATTGAAAATCAAATTTCAGCGTATCCATTTCGTCGGAATATTCACGCAACAGTAAAGGCGCAACAGCTCCTTTACCGTTTTTCTGAAGTTGTTCGTTAATTCGTGGTACGGGATGCCCGAATGAATTGACGAAATTACTTTCCATGATGTCCTTAATCACCAACCCAAAACGGTTATACCTTGCCCCGATATCGCAAAGCGGTACTCCGCCGTTAATCGCAACAATATAAGTTCCGACATCACTATGATTTCCGCGTTCATCGTTGTTTCCGCCTTTTAATTGGACGCCGATTTGGTTTTGTTCTTTTGTGCCGGTTCGCAGAATCATCACCCCGTTGAGCGGAAATTCGCTCCGAAGTGTTTCCAACGGCGGAATTTCCGTACCGGACGCCAACCCTTTTTGTTCGGTTGCCGAATTCGGAAAACAATAAATTCCCACCATATACAAATGTCCCGGTCCAACACCGAAAAAAGGAGCGCGATTTTCAATTTCCGTCAACCCCATCTGAAACCGTTTACTAACAAACGCCGTAGGAGACAACACCGGACGATCACCACGCCAACGATTGCCAAACGATTCGTAAACTCCCGGCGTCATTTCCATTCGCGGTCCGTAAAGAGCTGTTTCTTTAATATTGGGACGTTTAAACATATCAATACGTCCGCCTGTTGCTTGATACAATGTTTCGGCGAGAAGAATAAACGAACCGTAACCTTCATTCCATGCCCACGCTCCATCAGGAAAATAACCGTCGCGTGTAAAGATTTGGAGGAATTTTTCGACATTAATTTCGGCGGAGGCGATATATTTTGCTCGAAGATCCGCCGAATCAATTAGCGCCAATGCCGATCCGACCACCGCCGCATGACACATAGCGTTGAGATGTCCGGCGTCGTTTGCCCAATTGATTAGACCGTAATTGTCCGTCAACACGGCTTCTTCAAACACGCTGAAAACTCGTGTCCGAATAGAATCATTGATGAGATCGCGGGTATTGCCGGAGAGGTTTTTGTGAAGCCAATAATAAACGGTTGCTAAATTCCATGCGGTACGGGCAATTTGATGATCAATCGCTCGTGATTCGCCTTTGAATTTTTTGGCGTCGCCGTCGTCCCAAGGAATTGTCCAGTTTGGTTCCATGCAAATGACCGAAACAGTCTCTTCGATATCACGAATAAAACGCCCTTTATTTTCGAAACATTCCGCTAACACCAACCGAAATAAACGATGCCGACGTTGACTGAATTTTCTTTCGTAATCGCGATTGACTTCGTTGAAATTTTTTGTTTTGGTTTCGTAAAAGCGCATGTAATCTTCTTCGGTGGGTAGTGGAATCGGTTCTTTTTGTAATTTTTCGGCTTCGGCGATTACTCCTTTGAAGGCGGGAGAAACGGCGATACGTTTCCATTGTTCGCGGTCTGCGATTGGGGCGCCGACACCTTTGGCGCCTTTTGAGACGTTAATTACATTGGCGGTAAGAATTTGGCTACGGTCTAAAATTTTTCTGGCACGCGAACTCAATGTTCGCGGTTTTTCTTTCCCGTCAACAGCGGTCTCTTGCCCAAACGTTCCGCCGCAAGAACAACCAAAAACAAGAACGCCAAAAAATAGTACCAACAATCGAAATGCAAGCGTTTTCATAATATAACTAAAACAGTAAAAAAGGAAACGGTTACGGGGACTCAACCCCATTGAATATAATATTGAACACAATATTGAACACAATATTGAATACAATTTGAAACACATTAGTTGATTAATATATCATGTTCGGTTTGTGAGATCAATCATTGGGTTTGGCGAAGTTGGAATCCTTTTGTTGTTGTGCTGTGTTATGGAATTTGGAGATGCGGAGAATTGTTTTCTTTTCTTTGAATTGTTTTGTGGGCGGCGTCTAAGATTTGGATAAGGAGCGAGTCGGAATAAGAAAAATTCAATTCGTAAAGCCGACGAAGATATTCTTTGGCAATTTCCATATTATCCTGATTTTCCGCCGCACACCACGCTAAACCCGCAAGCCCCAACGCTTGATCTTCCACATCAAGATCGCTAAAATCCGCAAACTCTTGGAAAATAGGCAGCGAATTAGTTGTATCGCCACGAGAACCTTCGTGAAAATAACAACGAATTAATTGCCGTTTTGCTTTGCGACCCCAAAAATATTCTTCTTCGGGAAAATAATCGAGAATACTTTGCCATGCGTCGGTTGTATTCAGAATACAAGCGTGAACCCATTGTTCCGAAACCGTGTCCCGTTTGGTAATTCGCGCCGAAACCGGTTTTTCCAATGGGTTGGACATGGAGTACACGCGAAGAAAACCAAGCACCAAACCAACCAGAAACACCACAGGAAAAATCAATAAACACCAAAAACGAAAGGAATGTTGGCGATTTTTCAACTGGTTTTCTTTTTGCAGAACTCGTTGAAGTTTTTCGGTTGTTGCGAGAAGTCGTTGGTCGTTGTGTCCGATAAAAAACCGATCCCAACCACCCAACCGCGAAGATGCCGCCGTATCATGAAGGTAAACCGTATAAAGTTCACGCAATTCCAACTGAACATCGTAAAATGATTGAAAACGTTTTTCGGGTTGTTTTTCGATCATTCGATGGACGAGCCGCGCCAACGGCGGCGGAATATCCGGTCTTAATTTTTCCAGCAATTCCGGAGGTTGGTTCACGTGTTGCAGGGCAACCGAAAGAGCTGTTTCCCCGCGAAACGGTGGTCGTCCAGCCAATGCGTGGTAACAGGTTATTCCGAGCGAATACAAATCACTACGATGATCCAAGGGGTTTCCTTGTGCCTGTTCGGGACTCATATAAAGCGGAGTTCCAAGCGTCATCCCAATTTGAGTCAATGCTGTTGCGGAAGTCGCCGAACCACCGGAATCGCTCACCCGCGCAAGTCCAAAATCAGTAATTTTCACATCGCCGTTATCACCGAGTAAAATGTTATCCGGTTTAATGTCCCGATGAACAATTCCGGTTTGTGCGGCTTGTTCGAGAGCGGAAGCGACATACCAAAGAATGTCCGCAACACGTTGGAACGGCAACGCTCCTTCACGTCGAATTAATTCCTGAAGCGTTTGCCCTTGAACATATTCCTGAGCAATAAACCAAAAACCGTCAAGACAATCCGTTTGAAATATCTGAACAAGATTCGGATGGCTCAATGCCGCAATCGCTTTGGCTTCACGCACAATACGTTTGATATAGGTTTCGTCGTGAGCCAGTTCGGGTTTTAGAATTTTGACGGCAACCCGACGCCCCAATGAATGTTGTTCCGCGAGGTAAACCTCCGCCATTGCTCCACCGCCAATTTTGCGAAGAAGTTGGTAATCTCCGAATTTCCGGTTAATGAGATTGTTGTGGTGCATGATTTCCTGAAAGTGATTCCTGATTCACTCAATAAAAGACAAACCCAAAATAAGCAACATCTTCACTCAGGTTTTATCGTGTCGAAAAATCTTTTCGCACACTTGGTCGTTGTTTCTTGCTGACCCGTTTCGCCAAGCGTTCTGTTTTTAGCCGTCTGGGTTGGTACGTGTTGCTTGGCATGTGTTACGTTCTGTTTCAGAGCAATATGACATGAATTTAATAGTAACACAAAAAAATGTCAATCGGTTTGTTGGAAAATACCTAAATTAGAAAAGGTCTTATAAGAATGATTGCCAAATAGAAAACGAAAATAATCTCGCCTTCAACACCTTTACTGCATCAGTCATTCGTAGGCAGATTCGATAGGAAGATTCTAAAAGTCCAAATTGACTCGCAACGTCAATTTTTGTTTACGACTCGCCAACATCATTCCAACGTTTTCCGAATTCACAGTTGACGCCGATCAAATCAAGCGTTCGCGCAACAACAGAATCCACCAAATCATCAATCGTTTGCGGAG
>JAIRTV010000632.1 GCA_031254675.1 Planctomycetaceae bacterium
GCATAATCCTTTCGTCCTAAATTATCTAGTAAGTACGAAAATTCCGAAATTCCCTCTCCATTATCAAAAATATCGTTATTATTTTTATCGGCAAAATTCGATAATTTTATCAAACGATTCATATTATCATATTGATAGATTGTTGTTACACAATTTGGTAATTTTGTTTTAGAAAGATTTCCAAAAATATCGTATTCATAGTACGTTGTTTCATTGTCACTTGAAACTGTAGCCAAACGTCCATAACGATCATACGTATAATAAATCGGATTGTCATTGTCTGTTTGAACTGTTGCTTGTTGTCCGTATTTATTGTAAGTATATGTAATTGTACCTTCTGATGTTTCAATCTGTTTTGTTCGTCCTTGTGAATCATAGGTTGTTTTTGTGACACGTCCGTCTTGATCGATTTCCGAAACGCGACCAAAAGCGTCATAAGTATAAGTCCAGATTTCTTCAGTTTCACCCTGAATAAATGTTTTTGATTTAAGGCGATCATAAGCATCATACTTGTATGTTGTAACAACACCTTCAAATGAAGTTTGCTTGATGAGTCGTCCTTTGAAATCATACTCGAAGTATTCAGTACTTCCATCAGGAAGTGTTCTTGTTAATTGATTACCGTTGTCATCGTAGGTAAATTTTGTGACATTGCCATTCGGGTCTTTGATCGTCAATTGATTACCTTGAGCATCATAGGTGTATTCGTACACTGGCGATTGACCGTTGACTTCCGGCAATGTTACTTTGATTAGTTGACCGTTGTCATCATATTCGAAGTAACGGGTTTGACCGAGTTGATTTGTTTCGGAAATCTTTTGCCCTTTGTCATTATATCCGGCTTTAATTGTTGTTCCGTCCGGCTGAATTGTTTCGATAATATTACCGAACATGTCATATTTGTACTCGGTTGTTCGAACATCATCACCGGATTTGACAATAGATTTCCAAACACGTCCCTGTGAATCATAAACAGTTTCAGTTACAAGTCCATTTGCCTGTTTCACAATGACTTGTCGGTCAAGATTATCGTATTCGTAAATCGTAATATTACCGAGAGCGTCAATTGAGCTATGGACACGACCTTTTGTATCATACTCGGTTGATGTACGATAAACTTCCGAACCGGTTACAGTGATTGACGATGTCCCATCTGCGGCAATATCAACCTTGCATCCTTCGTAACGGATACTTCCAACACTGCGTCCCTGCGAATATCGAAAATAATTCTTCTTTCGGATTTTGTCAAAACGATAAGTTCTCAATTTAATTCTGCTTTCAAAAAAATTACTCAATTTTTTACTCTTTGTGACTACTTGACGAGTTTAGAACATTCATTGGACAAACGCATAAAATATACAGAAAATACTGTTTTTAAAAATAACGACCAGCATCAATAAATACAATTCCACCATGTTCTCCATAACTTGCTTCGAAAACTAAATCACCTAAAACGATACATCTATCAATTGCCCCCAAAAGTTTTTTAGGATCGTCCGTATAAAAAAAATTTGGATCAATACTTTGAAGTTTTTTTATGAATATTTCTCGTTCTTCAAAATTTAAAATCGGAATAGGACTTCTCTGATTCTTTAATACAAAAGACATTTTTAATTCTTTTTTCACAAGGTCACGAAAACGATCATCTATTAATTTTTTTCGATGAGTTAAAAATTTTTTCGATATACGTTTCCATTTATTTATTTGTGATATATTAATAGTAGATTCTATGTCAAGTAAATGACAATCAACAATTGAACGAACAATAAACAAATAATCACCCTTATGAATAGATCGTAAGCTTATTCCACATTCAGCCAAAACTTCATCTAATAATTCACTTGCATTATTATTGTGCATAATCTAAAAATTAACGTTTTAATATTATAATTGGAGTTTTGAAAAGTTGTGTTTCACACTGTAAATCAAAGGGTTTGAAACATTGAAATCACCCGATTCTTCTATATTATTGTATTGTATATTGCGTTTATAAAATTTGTTCTAAAAATCAATATATTGAAATATCAAGGGTTTTACAAATATTATTTCAATAATATTTATGGTTTTTTTGGGGTTTCATAATGTGAAAAAAAAAAAATTGAGCAAAATTGGATTATAAGTCCTTTTGATATAACTAGTTATAAAATTTGCAAAAGTCCAGTTAAATCCGTTTATCCAAGTTCGTAATATTTATTATACAACATTTTCTTTTTGAAACACACTGATGGGTTACAATTATTTTTTATTCCTCTTTGACACGCCAGCGCAAGAAGGAATCCAGAAAACCTTGAATATCACCATCCAAAACCTGATGAAAATTACCCATTTGATAACCGGTTCGAGAATCTTTAACCCGTTGATCAGGATGTAAAAAATAATTGCGAATTTGTGAACCAAAACCCACTTTTGCCATATTTTTGTACTTCTCCGCCATTGCGAGTTCTCGTTTTTCTTCTTCGGCACGGAGTAGTTTAGCACGGAGCATTTTCCACGCCATTGCACGATTTTTGTGTTGGCTTCGCTCCATTTGGCAATAAACAACCGTGTTAGTGGGAATATGGGTCAACCGAATCGCACTAGACGTTTTATTAACATGTTGCCCACCCGCTCCACTTGCCCGCATGGTGTCTTCGCGAACATCCTCGTCCCGAATATCCACCTCAATCGAATCGTCAATCTCCGGCGAAACATCAACCGCCGCAAAACTCGTTTGACGTTTTCCCTCCGAATTAAATGGACTAATCCGAACCAATCGATGAATTCCCGCCTCCCCCTTAAGATAACCATAAGCCATCACCCCCCGAACAATAAATCCCACACTGTTAATCCCCGCCTCCTCGTTTTCCTGCCAATCAAGAAGTTCAATTTCGTAACCATTAGATTTCGCCCAAAGCGAATACATCCGAAAAAGCATTGCCGCCCAATCATTCGCATCCGTTCCACCATCACGAGCATTTATCGTTACAATAGCAGCATTGCCGTCGTAAGGAGCATTGAGCAAGGCTTTCGTTTCAAGTTCTTCAAGCCGCGCTTCGAGAAATGTTAATTTGTCGGGAATTTCCGCACACAATTCCGCATCCTCCACGCCCAACTCAAACATGAGTTCCAAATCCGCCATTGCAGTAATCATTTCATCAAACGGTTTCAGTAACGTTTTCAGCGAACGCAATTTACCAACAACCACTTGAGCGGTCTCCTGATGATCCCAGAAACCGGCGGTATTCATTGCCGTTTCAATTTCCTGTGCTTGTCGTTTCTTATCCGCGTAGTCAAAGAGAGTCCCTGAGTTGAGTTAACCGCAAGCGAATTTGTTCTGCACGATTCATCCAGTCGTTTTCGATCATGAGATTAGATAGGGATGTGTGGTTTGAGGTTTGGGATGTGTAGCGAATGATTTGTGGTGTGTCGTTTGAAGATAGTAGAAAACGTTTCACGAATTACGAATTCTACATAACACAAACTCCAAGCCACAAATTACCGGATCACTTAACAATTCCGAGTTTTTGTAATTTTTCGTAACATTCATCGCGTTCGCGGCAACGTTCCAGTGTTACCCACGCGGGGTCTTGGTGTTCGAGGAACTGCTGCGAAGTTGCCGGAAGCAACCCGTGTTCGGCAAGACGCGCAATCACGCCCTGATCCAACCGGCTAAGACGAACCGAACACAATTGATAATCCAAAAACGCCTCCCAACAATGCGGAAAAAGCGGCTGAATAATCTGTTCGCCAATCGTCGTCGCGTACCGGACAATCTCATACTGCGCGTTCGGTTCCATACGAAGTGCAAGAAATCGAAACAAATTATGCAAATCAATTTTCCAATACGCCTCCGTATAAGTTGAAAGCGGTAAATCTTTACGTGCTTGTTCGCGTGCCACGCCCAGTTTAATGCGTTGTTCGTACAATTCGCGCGCTTGACGATGAAATGATTGTTCGCTCGCTGTAAACGTTTGTCCGTGTTCCGGTTCAAAACAAGCTCCACTTCCTTGACGATTCACTTCCGATTGCGTTCGCCAAGCGTCCGGCGCAATACTGTAAATATGATCAAGAGCAATCGAATAACGTGTGCTGTATTCATTGACCGAAGCCGTACGATGCCGAATCCATTGCCGCCAACAGTCCATCGGAACACGAACCAACAACTTGATTTCCGCCATTTCAAACGGTGTTGTGTGCTGATGCCGCATCAAATACCGCAAAAGTGTTCGGTCATCAGAAACTTTTTTCGTCCCGTCACCGTAACTGACTCGCGCCGCCTGAACAATTGCCGAATCATCGCCCATCACATCAACAAGACATACAAAACCATGATCCAAAACAGGAAATTTTTTCCAACGAAGTGACGAAATTAATTCCAAATCCATTGACGATTAAAGTTTCTAATTGATGAATTAAAAAGTAAAAAATGAAGACATTTTAATGAGTCAACAGCAAATCACACCAAATCAATAAGTATTTTTTGCCAATGAACTCACTTTCAGGTTAAACAGTATATCGTATCCAATGAATTACTCAATCCCTTCCTAAATTCCCATTTTATTTTTTTCTGTGTGGTCGAACAAAATTTTCGTAATGATTTGAATATAATTTCGTTCATGTCAATGACTAAAAGAAGAAGAAAGAAAAAGTTACTGATTTTCGATTCAAGTCGGACACTTTGTAATTATTAACACAAATAATTAGTTCGGCAAATTCCAAAATAATCGGGAAAATTAAAATTTTTTTTTGCTCTCCCCTTTTCAAGGTCAAATAAATTTGAGACAATTGTCTCATAAATTGGATAATAAATTATCTAATAAAAATATTTTGACCCTAAATATTTTGTCCATTTTACCCAACCCAATCAAACATGAATTCAGCAATTCAATCAATCGAAGAAGGAGTCAAAAAGATTTTAGTCGGTTATCCCAATGCCGGACGTGATTCATTGATTCCGATTCTCCAAGAAATTCAGGAAAAACAAGGTTTCCTATCCCGTGAAGCCGTTGTTGTTGTTGGTAAGATATTAAATCTTCCGGCAAGCAAAATTTATGGCGTGGCAACATTCTACAATCAATTTCGTTTTACTCCGCAAGGACGGTTTCATGTTCAGATTTGTCGCGGAACTGCATGCCATGTCAAAGGTTCGGCGGCGGTTCTCGATTCCTTGAAACGTGAGTTAAAAATCGAAGCCGGAGAAACAACCCGCGACGGTCTGTTCAGTCTCGAAGTGGTCGCTTGTATCGGTGCTTGCGGTCTCGCGCCGGTCATGAATATCGACGGCAACTTCCACGCAAACCTCACAACTCAAGCAATCCCCGCTATCCTCAATCAGTACAAAAAACAAACCGGCGTAAAATAAATTGTTATTGTTGCAAAATATCAAATGAAATCGTAACATAATCAGAATATTTTGTTTCGTAAATAAACATGCAATTTCGGTACGATTCATGGTATGCAGAATAGACTGGATTTTATCGGTTTGACAATAAACAAGACTACGGAAATTTGTATTAAACAATAATAAAAATTATGAGAGTTTAGGAATTTTAAAGGTAAGGGAAAATAATATGAGTACACTTATAGAACCGTCCCGAGTCAGTCGGATTCAAGATGAGTTGAAAACTCTTTCGCGACAAGAATTACGATTGGTTGAAATCACAGCACGCGAGTTGCAACAAAATCTTGATGTTCCCGAACATCAAGAAAATAAAGATAATGACAACAACCTTGACTTTGACAAAGACGGCTGGTTACATCCCAAGCCTGGTGCCGCTCAACACTTCATTGAATTATGTCAAAAACATTGGAAAAATTATAAAAATTATAACGGAAAAGATTATGACCAATTGAAAATCGAAAGAATTTTGGGAGAACAACAAAATGATTCGGATATTGATTGATACAAATATCATTTTGGATGCTTATCTCCATCGTGGTGAATTTGCATTTTGGGCGTTAGAAATTATTCAAAAGATTGATGAGAAAAAATTCGAAGGTTGTATTTCTGCTTCGGCAGTTACGGATTTATATTTTATTGCCAGAAAAAATACAAAAAAAATAGAGGTTGCTTTAGAAATTATCGAATCAATATATGCACTATTAACGATTTTGCCCGTCAATAAAACCATAATCCGAGCCGCATTAGATTTTCCAATGCAAGATTTTGAAGATGCTGTACAAATTTTCGCCGCGAAGGCAATGGATATTGATATTGCAGTAACACGGGACAAGATGGGATTTATTGATTCTGGAATGACCATATTCACTCCACAGGAATTTTTGACATATCTTGAACCGCGATAAACACAATATAATGTAGTAATAATTAGGTCATTGTAAGAAAAATAATATGAGTACATTTATAGAACCGTCCCGAGTCAGCCGGATTCAAGATGAATTGAAAACTCTTTCGCGACAAGAATTACGATTGGTCGAAATCACAGCACGCGAGTTGCAACAAAATCTTGATGTTTCAGAAAATAAAGATAACGATAACAACTTTGACTTTGGTGAAGACGGTTGGTTGCGTCCAAAACCGGAACATATTTTAGACTTTATGGAAACATGGCGCGGTTGTTTGGAAGACTTACCGGATTGGGATAAAAAACCAATACGTGAAATGCGTCTTAATGAAAGATATGGTGAATAAATCATGATTACTGTTTTAATTAGATACATGATCGTGTTCACGTCACCGGAATTTTTGGCATACTTGAAACCATTGTAAATGTAATAAAAACTGTTTTATTGTTTATGATCAATATTGTATAACATGTTTTTTGTAACTCAACCCTATCCTTCAACCCTCATTTATTCCTATGTCAACACAACTCATTGACAAAAACTTTTTGAATTGGGCGATTCAGGACGGAGAGAATCCGTCTTCGCCATGTGCATGCGGTTGTGACGGAAAATCTGCCGAAATGTGGAAAACCAAAATGGCAACACTCCGTCGCGAAACCGTACAGAAACCAACTATTTTTATTGGAATGGGAACCTGTGGTCTTGGTGCCGGTTCCCATTTTACTCTTGCCGAAATTAAGAAATATTTGTCCGAAAAAGGAATCGACGCTGAGGTGGTGGAAGTCGGTTGCATCGGACTTTGTGTTATGGAGCCTCTCGTCGATGTTCAACTGCCGGGGCGAACTCGATTAATGTTTCAAACCGTAACAAAAGATAAAGTGGCTGCGCTACTGGATTCTGTTTTTGCCGGAGAAGTGCCGAAAGACCTTGTGATGGGACAATTTCGTACACCAGGTCAAAAATCATGGGACGGAGTAAAATTTCAAGACGAACATCCGTTTTTTGGTCCGCAAACACGTTGGGTATTGAAAAACTGTGGCATTATTGATCCGGCACAGCTCGAAGAATATCTTGCATCCGGCGGATATCAAGGGTTACGAAAAATTCTCGGTTCCGATGGCAAACCCGCATGGGAGCCGATGGATGTTTGTGTGGAAGTTGAAAAGAGCGGTCTTCGTGGTCGTGGCGGTGGTGGTTTTCCAACCGGAGTGAAATGGAAATTCGCACGAAATAACAAAGACACGCATCGTTATCTCGTTTGTAACGCCGATGAAGGCGATCCTGGTGCATTTATGGATCGTGCGGTAATCGAAGGCGATCCCCACCGATTACTTGAAGGTATGGCGATTGCTGCTTACGCGATTGGCGCGAGTAAAGCGTACATTTATATCCGCGCTGAATATCCGTTGGCAATTGCTCGACTTGAACAAGCAATTGCCGATGCTAAAGCGAATAATCTGCTTGGTAACAAAATTCTTGGTAGTGATTTTTCGCTTGAAATGGTGATTAAGAAGGGAGCGGGTGCGTTTGTTTGCGGTGAAGAAACAGCGTTGATTCACAGTATTGAAGGTAAACGCGGAATGCCTCGTCCGCGTCCGCCATTTCCTGCGGTATCTGGATTGTTTGGGCATCCGACCATTATTAACAATGTTGAAACGTTGGCGAATGTTCCTTCGTTGATCAAAAACGGAGCTGATTGGTTTGCCGCTGTGGGAACTGCCGGAAGTAAAGGAACCAAGGTTTTCGCGTTATCCGGTAAGGTTTCTCGTACAGGATTGGTTGAAGTTGCAATGGGAACAACGTTACGAGAAGTGGTTTTTTCCATTGGTGGCGGAATTGCACGCGGCAAAGCGTACAAGGCGGTACAAATCGGCGGTCCGTCCGGTGGTTGTATTCCGGAATCGCATCTTGATATCGAGATTGATTACGAATCACTGAAAACTGTCGGCGCAATGATGGGTTCTGGCGGACTTGTTGTAATGGACGAAGACAACTGTATGGTTGATGTTGCGAAATTCTTTATGGATTTTATTCAACGCGAGAGTTGTGGTAAATGTATTCCGTGTCGGGAGGGAACGCGACGGATGTTGGAAACGCTGAATCGAATTACACGTGGACGTCGCCATGAAACCGGTAAACAAACACTGGAACGGTTTCAAAGTGTCGTGTATCTTGAACATTTGGCAGAGGTTATTCGTGATACTTCGCTTTGTGGTTTGGGGCAAACGGCACCGAATCCGGTACTTTCAACATTGCGTTGGTTTCGGCACGAATATGAGGCACACGTTTATGATCGGGTTTGTCCGGCAAAAGCTTGTGTTGATATGATTCAGTATCAGATTACGGAAAAATGTACAGGTTGCACACTTTGCGCACGAAAATGTCCAGCCGATGCGATTGTCGGAACGGCAAAGAATACACATCATATTATTGTGGATAAATGTATCAGTTGCGGTGCTTGCGCCGACTCCTGCCGTTTTCACGCAATAGAAAAAGTGTAACTACTAATGTGATTTATTGTCCCTTATGTTCCGTTTGCTTCTTATGTTCCTACGCGACAAGTGTTAGAAACATTAGGGACGATAAAGGCTAAAGGGACAATAATTGTCTAAGACCAATTTGTGTGTAGATCAATATATTTGTAATTATTTAGGTAATGTCTTGAATTAATCAAGTTGAAGTGTTATGGACTAGAGATTCCAAATGAATGTAGAAGTTCTAAAATTTTAGAGATCGAATCAGAAATTGATGATTTAGTTGCTAAAATATTAGAGTTAGGTTCGTTTGACCAGTAAATTTGAAATGGCTTAAATTTTAGAGGACGATAACTGGATTTAGGACATTTTTTATAAACATTGTGTGAAACAAAAATTTTAGCCATTTATTAAACATGAAACGACGTGAATTTTTTAGTTTGGGAACCATCGGATTGTCTGCGATGTTTGTTCCGTCTCTGATTTATGCTCAACCCGAAACAAAGAACGCCGAAAACCATATCGATAACTCAAACGATAAAGAAACAATCATTTTTGCTTCGGAAGTGAAACAATCGTTGTCCTTTTTACAAATTTCCGACTCCCATATCAGTTGCGATAATGAATCCGATACGGAATATCTTTCGTACAGTAAACGGATGGGCGGAGGAACCGTAACACAAAATAGGATTGATTTTTTCGATGACCTCTTGAAAAAAGCAAAAGAAGAAAAAGTCGATTTTATTGCTTTGACCGGCGATATTATCAATTATCCGTCAGCAACAGCTGTTCAAACCGTTTTCGATATTCTAAAACGATCTGAAATTCCTTTTTTGTACACCGCCGGCAATCACGATTGGCATTACGAAGGCATGGAAGGAACCGAAGAGGAACTCCGTCAAGAATGGATTGAAAAACGTCTAAAACCACTCTATCAAGGAACAAACCCAATGTGTTCTTCTACCTTGTTCAAAGAAATCAATGTCGTTTGTATCGATAATTCAACTTATCAAATCAGCGAACAACAACTCGAATTTTACAAGGAACAACGCTCCAAACCGGAACCAATTGTGTTATTGATGCACATTCCGCTTTACATGTTTTCACTTGGTATTTTCAGCTGCGGTCATCCCGATTGGAGCGAAAAAACCGATCCTTACTACAAAATTGAACGGCGTCTGCCTTGGTCGAAAGACGGATGTACGAAAACAACAAAACAATTCGTACAAGAAGTTTGGACAACTCCTCAATTGCTTAGCGTTTTTACCGGTCATACTCATCGCGCTCGAACCATTTCTTCCCGCAACGGCGGTATTCAACACATCGCCGCACCAGCACTCAACGGACAATATCGACTTGTTCAAATCAACAACGTTACACAAAATCATTAGATGTTCATTGTTACCGTCTATTTGAATTTTGTAATCGTTCCAATATATTTGCTATGACGATCAATATTCAGATTGTCAAAATCCTACGGGCAACAAAATGACCATATCTTGAGAGAGACGGTTTATTGCAGGTTTATCGTGTTGTGTTTGCACCAGCGGCAACCATTCATTCATTGAACGGTTGCCGTAATAGTGAATGCTGAGAACAGAACGATTTTTCTGTAATATTATTCGCTGAGAAATACGAAGGTTCCTTTTTTATTGGCAATGATAATATCCGGTGTTTTATCACCATTGAGATCAACAGCAGTAACTTGTGTTCCGACTCCGCTGTTGTCGTCAATTTTATGCGGAATGAATGTTGCATTGCCGTTGCCGTCACGCTTCAACTCGAACCAATACAACACCGCTGGTGCGTCAGTTTCTTTATCGCCTTTGGGACCGTGTGCCCAGAACCGTTTGCCGGTAACGAAATCCAAAAGTCCATCACCGTTGAAATCGGCGGTGTCGAATGCATGCATTTGCGTAATCCGCAACGCATCGGAATTCAAATCCGGCGTAATAGGTAAAATTTCAAATCGTTCCCATGTGATTTTACCATCGGCATCTTTGAGTTGCTTGTACCAAACCAAACCGTAAAGATGACAATGCCACGCCGTTACAACATCATTCAAACCATCGCCGTTCACATCATAAACCAAAATATGCGCTCCGGCATCGGCAAATTTGAACGGATGAAATGCCCAAGGTGTTTTGTTGGCATCTTCGGGTTGTTCCCACCAACCTTCTTTTTCGATTAAATCGATTCGACCATCGTTGTTGATGTCGCCGTAACCAATACCATGCGTGTAACGTTGAAACCGTTTATCTTCCGGCGAAACAACATGAAATGTCCATTCCGGTTGAGCGTTTTTGATTTCGAATGTTGCGAAACCAAGATAACCGTTCATATTATAGAGGGGACCTTTTCCTGCTCCCTTAATGATTTCCGTCCAAGTTTGTGATTCATTTCCGACTTCTGCGGGACCGAGGTGTTTTTTCCAATGTCCTTCCTTTCCCTGTGGATTTTCGAACCAATATCCTTGTGTTCCGGGGTGCGGACAAACGAACACATCATCCCAACCGTCGCCGTTCAGATCAACACCGAACACCGTAAAATTATCGGAATAGCCTTCCGGTTTGTAAGTTTCGACCGGATAAATTTCATACTTTTTGGTGAAATCCGGTCCGGCGTACCAATAAGGACCAGCAACAATATCAAGTTTGCCGTCCTTGTTGAAATCGCCGTAATGCGAACCTTCCGCGTAAAATTTGTCTTCCAGAACAATTTTTTTAAAGGTTGGTTCCTTCGCGATAGTTAGTGAAACACACAGGAAAACGATTGTGGTTGTCAACAAAATCACAAAATGTTTCATAATAGATTCTCCATTCAAAAATGAGGGGAACGCCGCTAGGCAAGAAAGTAATACTGTAACCGGAAAGAATCATCTCCTCCGATCACCACCCAAACACGACTGTTTATTGAATAACACGTTGCCCCACGAAAGAACCATTTTCGGTACAACATCGGCACAACCCCGAACATCCAAATCCAGTCAACAGATTGAGAAGTATAAAATGATTTCAGAAAATTGTCAACAAAACAACAGCAACAGAATCATTAAATTTTTGGTTCTTGATGAGTTATTATTTTGAGCGGTTGCAGTTGGAATAACGGAATTTCAGTAGATTTGAGCGGCAAGAGCGATTCTTTCGATTGAGGGGAATCCGACAAATGAAGCGGTAATAAATCACTGTTGTAACGACTACCGCGTTCCGCCTCTTCCGATGTCGAAGCCGTCAAAAACGGATTTTCCGGCAATTTCGATTCGGTTTTTGAATTTATTGTCGGTTCGAAATTATCGGCAAACTGAAATAACGAAAGCATTTCGTCATTGGTGTCGGAGCTGGGAATAGTGGGCGGTTTTTTTTCTATTTTTTTGAAAGGATCGTTGTTTGTTACCGACGGCGCAATTGTTGCGGACGGCGATGTTACCGCCGGAGCCGTTGATGTCGGAACTGTTGACACCGGAACCGAAATTTTGTGAATCGGTTCGAACCGTGTTGTACTTTGGGTGATTGGTTTGTCGTTGCCGGTTTTTTTGTCTGTAGCCGATATTTTTTCAGACGACTGCTGAACCGGTTCGATAATCACGGGCGGCTGATATTTTTGCGCGTATTTTTTATTTCCGGAATCGACGGCGGGTGTTTGCGACAATGCCGGTAACACCGGTAACGCTGTTGCCGGTACGGATTGTGCGGCGAGAGCGGTTTCTTGGTTTACGTTACCGGAATGATTTCCTGTTGCCGGTTGATCGGAAACCGTGTTGGGAGACAACGGGAAATTGGGCAACGGTGCTGTTGTAAAACTACGGTCAATCACCGAATGAATATCGGAATCAATAACTCCGAAATCAAGCGATGCTTTCCAGAACGCCGCAGCAACCGCCGCACCACCAACAATAATTGTTGTTGCGGCAAAAATTTTCATGGACGGCGAAAGCGCACGGCTTTCGAGTGTTCCCGTATCGGGAACGTCGGGGAGAATGGGGGATGGCATGGCTCTTTCCTTAAAGGTGAAAGGACGAAAAACCGAAATCAATCGTCATGATGATTGTCGAAATAACATCATCAACAATTGGTCATCGACCCAACTTCAAACTTTATTGAAGTTTTTTTTGCAGAACGATACAATCATTACGTTTGACATAATCGTATCTATAAATGATACTGTATTCGGCGTTGTTGCCAATTCAGCAGAATCGTTACAATTGTTTCTGAATTTGTTTGGTTGCGGTTACAGAATTGGTGTTAATGTTCGAAACCTTGTGGACGCAGAACGGTTCCGTCCGTAAAACGAAGACCGAGTTCTGTTGTCAATTCGGCAACCGGATACAGTGTCACGTCAAAACGTTCACGAAGCGGTTGCAAGGTCAGAAGTTTTTCCGCTTCATCCGGTGGTACCGCTAATAACAGTTCAAAATCTTCTCCATCCGAAAGAGCATGTTCAAGCGGTGTTCGTCCTGTTTGTTGCGATAATCGAACTGCCGCCGATGAAATTGGAATTGATTTTTCGTCCACTGTGGCGCCAAGACCACTCTCAACCGATAAACGATACAAATCAAGCGAAAAACCATCACTAATATCAATCGCAGCATGAATATCGAAATGTTCGTTGAGATATAATGCTTCGTTAATTCGCGGTTCAAATAGAAATTGGTGTTCCAAAATACTTCCGCCAAGCAATCCCGTCACAAGAATTTTGTCGTTTGGTTTTGCGCCGTTGCGTTGTAACACGCCTTGTGGTGTAACACGTCCCAAAACTGTTATTGAAATAACCAATCCGTTGTTCCAAGTATTTGTATCGCCGCCCGCCAATTTCAGAGCATATTTCCGAATGAGCGGTTCCATACCGTTGTAAAGTTGTTCGGCAAGTTGAATCCCTTCCGACTTCGGTAACGCCACCGCAACAACAATTGCCGTCGGAATCCCTGCCATTGCCGCAATATCACTCAGGTTCACCGCCAACGCTTTGCGACCAATCCATTGCGAATCAACTTGCCCCAGCACAAAATCGATTCCTTCGGTCAACATGTCAACAGTAATAATTGTATTGGTATCGCGAAGCACCGCCGCATCATCTCCCAAAAGTTCCGAACCGGTTCGGCTTCGCAACCATTTGATCCATTCTGTTTCCATCGTTTATTGTAATTTTTGTGAAGAGTTGGAGCAAATCATCGGATTGTTACGCGAAAATCATGCGAACTTGATCGGCACATAACATGTTCTTTGATTTTTGTGTTATGGTTTATGTTCTTCGTTTGGTGTGGAAAGAGCGGCAAAATATCGGAGAACTCGCATGATCGGATCAAAAACAACAACATCATTTCTCACTGTTGTAATGAAAATCGGTCTTCCTGTATCAATTGCCGGTAAATGAAACGAAGCCAATTGAGGAATATTCGGTGGTCGTTTGTCCAGAATTTCCGGACCGGCAACAACACAATTGAGTTGGCGATTTGAATTTTTCTGCGGTTGCGAATAAAAAACTTTGACACGTGTGATCAATTTTTCCGCAGTAACAATTCTTCCATCTGCCAGCACGGCAATATCAACCGGATTGCAACCTTCGGCAAAACCGACCATATCGCCCGAATCGTTGCCGCCCCAACTCAAAACAGGTTTCCAATCTCCGTTGGCAGTAAATGTTTCAACTCGATGATGATTAGGATTGGTAACATGAATTAGTCCCGTCTTCGGCGAAACCGTCAGAGTAATCGGAGAAACATGAACAGAAAATCCTGAAAAAATCTCAACAGATTCCGAACTTGATGGATGATTGGAAATATTGTCTTGATTTGTTTTATTCTCGTTATGCTGATGTTGATTTATTTTTTTTTCAGATGGTTGACCAAACGTTTTGAGCAATATTCCTTTTTCATCGAACTGATAAACAACACGTTGACCGGTATCTGCTGCAAAAACGGCGTTGTTTGTTACGGCGAGACTCCAAATGACGGACTTGGTGTTTGGAACCGACCACGAAAAAACCGGATCACCGTTTAGCGAATAAACGGCAATCCGATCAGGATGCGCAACAATTAATTGATCAGCGAACAGTTGACCCGAACCGCTCATCGCAATTGCCATTGGTTTGAACGGTAAAGGAATTGTACGCCCCATTTTTGTTTTGATTGAAAATTCGTGAATAGAAGGCGGAAATTCGTCGCCGATATAAAATTTGTCGTAGCCATTGCCGGCAAAACAAAGCGGTTCATTGACTTCGCAAAAGAAAACGAAATCTTCGACATATTCTGTCCATTGTGTTGGTACTGTGCGGTAATACGATTCTGGAACAACCGGTTCCGGCATGAGCGACGAGAAATAATAAACCGCCCAAAAACCACAAGCACCCGCAATCACAACAACCAAAAAAAGAATACCAATCGAAAGCAGATACGTTGCCCATTTTTTTGGTGAAACGGATTCCTCTTGTGTGGGGTCGTTTTCGGATTCGACATCGTGCCAACGTTCCCGATCAAAAAATTCGACCGATGTTGTTGTTTGGTTTGTTTCGGTACTGTCCGAAATCGAGGTGGGAGTTATGTTTTTAGAGGGGTCATTTGAGGTCATAATTCCGGTTCCTTTTCCGGTTTCTTAAAAATCGTCAATATTTTAAACGAAAGCAAGATATTCGTCAACCAAACTCATCATCGAACTCAAAACCTTGCTAAAACCCTGTTAAAATCTTTCCAAAACACTTCATTTGAGAATCCTTTCCGCTTTTTGGTACCTACCGAAAGACAATAGGTATGTACCAAAAGGCAATTGGTACCTACCAAAAAGCAATTGGTACGTACCAAAAAGCAATAGGTACGTACCAAAAAGCAAATAGGTACGTACCAAAAAGCAATAGGTACGTACCGAAAGGCAATAGGTACGTACCAAAAGGCAATTGGTATGTACCAAAAAGCGATTGATAC
>JAIRTV010000011.1 GCA_031254675.1 Planctomycetaceae bacterium
CAACGGAGGAATATCCGGCGGAAGTGACGAACGATGTTGACAACCAACAATAAAAATAACCAAAAGAAATAAAAATTGAAATTATTCGTGTCATAAACAAAACTCCTTTTTCAAAAAAATTGATTTAACAAACATTTGATATACGTAATTAGTCTGTGGAATTTTCGCAAGGATATGAATTTTATTTTGGGCAAACATCCTTTTTACCTAATTTTCCCAACAAAACAACATTAGTAGCAAGAAATCTAAAAAAAATCAATTATTCAATTGATATATCTCGTCACACTTTACGGTTCGGTTTTATTTTTATAACGAAACATAAGATCAACAAATACGTAACAATCGTTTTGTATTTTCGTGTTGATTATTTTCAACGATAAAAATGGTCAATCAGCATTCTCCTCCTGCAGACTCAACATTATTTTTTTATTGCGAAAACCGAGTTTTTTTTCCGACATCAATTGTTATTTCGATAGTTTTTTTACCGGAAACTTCGATTTCGTGGGGAGTTGTCGCAAACGAGGTATATTGTTTTTCGATGAGTGAATAGGTCATCGTGGCGTTTTTTTTACTGGAATATTTTTTCATCCATTCTTCATAACCCGATTCTCCCATTGAAGGGGCGGGAGGGATATGATTATTGTTGTCCTGTTCGTTTTTTGAAACGACAACCTTATATTTTCCTTGCGGAACTCCTTCAAAAAGACCATTGGTGAACGGAACGACGATACCGTTTGCGTCGGTTATGCCGTTTGTTCTCCAATTTTCTGTTTTAGTAACAGGAATAAGCGAAACCGATGCGTTGTTAACCGGTTCACCGTTTTGAGTTACTTTTATTTTACAAACCGTCAACGGAGGAATATCCGGCGGAAGTGACGAACGATGTTGACAACCAACAATAAAAATAACCAAAAGAAATAAAAATTGAAACATTGTAGTTTAGTAGAAAAAGTTTAAAGGTTAAGAAGTAAACAAAATGTGGAAAATAGGAAAGAAATATTAGCGGCGTGATTTTGCCTTGCGTTATTGAATTTAGGGATTAACGCAGGGTAAACCTCGCCGCTAACTATTTATGGAGTTGTGGATTCCCCGCCGTTTGGCGAGCCAAGAGCCCCCCAAATACCAAAGGGTGAAGGTCCGTTTTCAACACAATAATCGACACCGCCAGTTGTTTTTGAATTTATTGTTTCGGAAATAAACCGAACACTGCCATCTCCCAACCCAACCTGAACACCGCCGGGATGATAACTACTTGCCGAAGCAATCACACGTCCATTTTCATTCTGCTGACCTGATCCACCAATGCAATTAATTGAGTTCGGTGGTAAAATGGTACAAAATGCATTTCGCGATGGAGAATTGTCCATCCAATATGAAGCCGGATAGCCGGCACCAGCAAGATCAGAATCTGTTACGGTACTGGTGTAGTCTCGACCTGCTTGAGCAGCCAAACACGCTGCAACAGAACAATTTGTCGATGATGTCGGTGTACCACTTTGGCTCAAGTTGGCTCCTGCAACATAAGCCATACTTCCGACGACTCGACGGTTTCCTGTTTGTCCCATCGCTCTTTCGCTGAATACGGCGGTATTACTGGTTCCATCTATAAGGAAATTCATTCCGCGCCATGTTTTAGTGGGAAAAATTCCTCGCGGATTGACATTATTTATAGTATCTGCCCAATCAGCACTACAATACACATAATTGGAACGACCTGCTGATCCTGTTGCGGGAGTTACGATTTCTGATGGACATCGAAATGGGATCGGACTTGTGTTGATCGTTTCTCTTAATGCGGGATAGTTTGTATCATCGAAAGTCCATATATAAACAGGATTTCCGCTACTTTTTGCTAATCCTTGCGCGGCGGAGACATAACGGTCATACAACGATTGTTGTTCGCAGAATGGTAATATTGTAAACAATATACTGGTACGATATTTCCATAGACTGCTGTTGTCTTCCGCATAAAATGGTGAACCGCCTGCGGGAAACGAATCGTAGGTATCATGGTAGTTGTGCAATGCTAAAGAAAGTTGTTTAACCTTGTTACTACATTGCATTCTTCGTGCTGCTTCTCTCGCAGCTTGGACAGCAGGTAACAATAATGCGATTAATACGCCAATAATCGCAATCACGACAAGAAGCTCGACAAGAGTAAAGCCGAACCGTGAAGAGCGAATCGAAGAGAAGAATTTTGTGAAAAAACGCCGAAAAATCGACCATTCTCCACTATCCGTTCTCAACTCTCCAATCAATATAGCCCCCCCCCCCCTGGTTTACGTAACTTGCCAAGTTTAACATTTGACTTTTCGCAAAAAATACTGCGAAAAAACCGACAACACATTTGACTAAATTTTCCATTTTCATTCTCCTTATTTTCTAAGGTTTTACGAAATTTATCGCGAAACGCTTGCCGAAACACGGCAAAATAAACGCAACACGATTAAACTGTGATTCAGAGTTTATACGGAATTGAGAAAAATGTCAAGCGGAACTTTTGCTTTTTAAGAAATTTTTGGTAATTCAGTGGAATTTTCGTTAAAAGAGAAACCTCCGCAGGCAATCTTAGGTGGGTGACCTTTCGTCGAAGGGCTTTCACCCATGGTCGCGTCGGCGATAGCCGACGTGATGTTTCGGCAAAACATCACCGCCGAAACAAAGGTGGGTGAAAACCTTTCGGCAAAATATTTCCTAT
>JAIRTV010000027.1 GCA_031254675.1 Planctomycetaceae bacterium
TTGAAATCGTTGGCATTTTTGAGTGGCGATAAATTAATTTTTATTTTAGCGGTTTCGTTGCATGCGTTTTTTTGGACTTTTGCGCCGGTTTTTTTTATGCCGAATTACCAACTTGATCCATTGGAAATGATGGTGATTGGTCAAAATTGGGTAATATCGACTTACAATCATCCTGCATTTCAAGCGTGGGTAGTTGAAATTTTATCTTTGATATTTTTTCGTGCGGAGTTTGTACCTTATCTTGCGGCGCAAATTGCGTGTGTACTGACCGTGTTTTTTGTTTGGCGGTTTGCACAAAAATTACTTGAACCGCGACTTGCACTTCTTGCGGCGTTGACGCTTTTATCTTATTTGTATTTTCACTTTGACAGTATGTCATACAATAATCGTACATTTATGCGATTATTTTGTGTTCTTTCTATTTATTTTCTTTATCTCGCGTTGGAGCATAATCGGAAGCGAGATTGGATATTTGTTGGTATTTGTCTAGGTCTTGGGTTGTATTGTAAGTTTACTTTATTTGTGCTTATTGCTGCGATTTTGTTATTCATGTTTTTGGAACCACGTGCGAGGAAATATTGGAAAACGTCGGGTCCGTATATTTCAACTGGTGTGTGTTTACTTATAACATTACCATTATTGATTTGGCTGATACAAAATTATTCGCAAATGTTAGGTTATACTTTACGCTCAATTGGAAGAACAACTCCTCCTACGTTTTTGGATCGTATAAAGTCGCCGACAATATTTTTTGTTTCACAAATTCCGATTATTCTTTTGCTTTTGATTCCGATATATTTTTTGCTTGGGTTTCGTTGGAATTTTGACGTGAGTAGAATTTTTAATCGTACGGGGCGTTATTTGGCGTTCTTTACGTTTGTTCCGTTTTTGTTGCAATGCTTGATAGCTTTTTATTTGGCAGGTAATATGAGGTCTGCGTTAGGTTGTCATCTTTGGTTATTGTTACCTTTATTTTTATTGTATGTTGTCAAGAGTGAAGCAAAGATGCAATTTTATGCGAGATCAATAAAGGTAGTTTTTGTAAATATTTTTGTTTTCGCTGCAATAACAATTCTGATCATTCAATTTGCACCGGTATTTACCGGCAAGGCAACACGTCATCATTTCCCGGGCAAAGAACTCGCTCGCAAGGTTAAAATGATTTGGATGGATCAATATCCAACAATGCCGTTAAAATTTGTTCGTGGTGAAGATTGGCTTACGGAGATGGCTTGTGTTTATTCACGACCGAGTCCTAAAGTATATAGTAAATTGTGGGCAACAGAGGCGGAATTTGATAAGAGTGGTGGTGTATTGCTTTGGTTACTTGGCGAATCCGGCAAGAAACCTTCACGATCTTTTCACGGACGTTTTGGCAACAATGATTTTAGTTATTCATCGGAAACCGGCGAACCAGACAAATGGTTAAAACAATTTCCGAACGCAATAAAACTTCCACCAATAGAACTAGAACAAAAAACAATCGTAAAAGTCCCACCCGCAAAAATTGGTATTGCAATTGTACCGCCCAAATAAAATTTGAAATTGCAAAACAGATCTTCTTTTGAAAAAGTAGTATGATATTCCAACCAATGAACAGTAAAAATATCCCCAATTTGGAGTATCGTTTTGTCGGCTTTCTTTTGAGCAAATTACGGATACAATTGAGATATATAGAATTTTTGAAAAGTTATTTTAAATAATGATTTAAAACAAACGGGAATTTTTGTTTTAATTATTAACAGACTTCAAAAATATCAATAAAAAATGAAATTCGTTCTTTTAATTGTAAAGATTTATTTATTTTCTGTTGCGTTATGTTTTGCGCAGGATTCCGATTCTCTATTGGTTCCGTTTACCGGAGGAAATAATATTCTGGAATCCTATAAAAAACTTGAACCCGATAATTCAAAATGGCACAGTAACTTGTCATACGACATGGACTCTGGAAATGTAATTTTCACTGTTCATTGTATCGGTAATGACTCAATAAAAGTTAATTTGAATGATCTTCTGGAACCTTATGGTTCAGATCATGGTGTTGATCCTGGTATTACAATAAAATTTCATACAACAAATGAAAAAATGCCATTGGATAAATTAATGGAATACATACGTCGTATTAGACCAATGGAAGAAAAAGTAAGCATTTTAAATGAGAGACCTCCAATAATATTTAATATTTGTGAATTATCTCACCAAAATCACAAAAAACGTACAAATCGTATTTTGCAACTAAATCAACACGAGCTTTTAAGTAAAAATTGGTCAATTAAAAGTTTTTATAATTGGAAAGTATTACGTGATTTTCTAAAACAGAATCCTTCGATCAAGGTTAATTTGGTAAAGGATGTTTACATACCGGCAGGAAATATTACGGAATATATGGTTGTAAGATGTCCTCTGGACTACACCAAAATAGAAAAAACCGAGAACGAAAACAATGTTCAAGATGATAATAAGCAGTGTGCTGAAATCAAATTTGTCAAGGAGTTGGGACTCATAACTTTAACATTAACGAATCCTTATAAAATGAATGTATGTTATAATTTAGATGATTTGTTGGGCGAAAAACAAAATACCGGATATTTTTCAAAACGATTTCGATTTACAACAATTGAAGAGTTTGAAAATGATAAAGTAAAAGATAATATTGCATTCTTTGACATGAAGGAACCGTTTCTCGAAGATATTTCACAACGAATAATTGTTCTCAAAAAAAACGAATGTATTACTAAAATCATAAAAATTACTGACTTGCCAATCTGGAAACAGTTACAATCTACAATGCAGAAAAATAAAGAAGAAGAATATATTATTTGGTTTCCAATACGTTATAAAAAAGATAAACAAATAATAATAGATTTCGCTTCCCTGAAAGTCAATTATCAATCAATTTTTGATTGATACGAAAAATATTAGTCAATACATTGTATTTATTTCTTGAATCTAAATTTATTACGAATTTTATCGGCAATTTTTTTCATATTCTTCATTGATGAAGGCATTTTCTTTGAGTGTTTCGACAAGCGGATCGGTTTCTGTTCGGCTGAAACCGATGTGGTAATGCCGCCGCCAACCTTCTGCATATTCGTAACGACCGGAAAGTTTACCGGTTTCTTTTGCTGTTTCCTCCATTGAAATCAGATACGAATCCATTCCTTGTGAAACATCCAGCCAGTTTTTCTGACTTTCGTGGTTGGCTAACATGGCTCGTTTTTGTTTCAAGACGCCGGCAATATTGACATAGATTCCGGCATGGACAATTCGCCGAAGCATATCACGATTGCCATGCGGTTGAGCGTGATAAAGAACAATATCCTTATTGATTGGTGAAACAGGCGGATCAACCGGCATATTAATCATTCCGCGACAAAACGCCGCCGCAATTCCCAATCGCGACGCATTTTGATGATCTTCCATGTAATCCAACGGCGATTGTAGTAACAAAATATCAGGAGCAACACGACGTACAATCGAAGCAATTTTAGCAAGCGTCTCTTTTTCAAAAAAAACATTGTAATCATCAACCAATGGAGCATGAAAAACCGCACCAATTGATGTTGCGGCTTTTCGGGCTTCTTCTGTTCGAATGTGGATGATTTCTTCCCGTGAATATTCGTCCGTTCCAAGCGAACCATTCGCAATATTCATGTAATGTAAATCCCAACCCTGTTGTTGTAACAACAAAAGCGTTCCAGACATACCAAATTCAATGTCGTCCGGATGACAGGCAAGAGCAAAAACTGTAGGCATGATCAAAAAAATTGAAATCCAATTTATCTATAACGTATCGTTTTATTACGGCGGTTTCTCAATAACCACGACAAGCGTACTTTTATACTTTAACCGTTAATCATTGTCAAGAGGAAGAACAAAGTAAAACGTTATATTATTACCGACATGTTCCGAATTTCACACCAAAATTTTTTCCATACGCCCAAAATTATAACGACCTGTCATAGTTGAAAGTTGACAGTTGAAAGTGGCGATGTTTTTTATGTTGATGTCTTTACATTACGGTTGAATCTGTTATCATTTCGTGTTGCCCAAGTTTGGTCAGAAAAATAAGGGGTTGAAGTTCCCTTTGCGCCAACTTCATCGTAAAATCCTGTATCGTAAACTCAACCTTCATTCTTTTTGGCGAATGAACGGAAAATTTCTTGCTCTAACTTTTTGTTCCAATGATTCAAGAAGAACTTTTAATCGCACTCACCAATTCCAAAACTCTCGACGATGTTGAACAGGTTCGTATCAAATATCTTGGTCGCAAAGGCATTATTACAAACCTTGCGAAAGAAACCGATTTCAGTCAACTCTCGCCGGAAGAAAAAAAGAACTTCGGTCAAAAATTAAACCAACTCAAAAATGTCGCCACCGAACAAATTCAAGAAACAGTGAATCGTTTAACTGCTCAAACGACAAAAACCGTTTCTCCTCATCGTTTGATTGATTTAACTGTTCCCGGTTCGGCGTGTTCGTTGGGGGCGTTGCACCCGATTAGCATGGTGCAAATGGAACTCGAAGAAATCTTTGAAGGAATGGGGTTCACTGTTCTCGACAGCCCCGAAGCCGAAACCGAATTTAATAATTTTGAGTCAATCAATATTCCATCCGATCATCCGGCACGGGATATGCAAGATACTTTTTGGCTAAAAAACGAAATGGTTCTCCGAACTCATACGTCTTCCAATCAAGTTCGGGCGTTGCGACGATTTGGCGCTCCGTTTCGCGGAATTTTTCCGGGTCGGTGTTTCCGTTACGAATCTATCGATCCCAGTCACGAAAATACCTTTTATCAATGCGAAGGACTAATGGTTGACCGCGATATTTCTGTTGCCAACCTAATTGGTGTGATGAAAACATTGCTCAGCGAAGTGTTCAAACGTGACGTGAAAGTTCGGTTGCGTCCGGGTTTTTTTCCGTTTGTCGAACCAGGGTTCGAACTCGATTTGAATTGTCTGTTTTGCGGCGGCAATGGTTGTCCAACTTGTGGTGACGGCTGGATCGAATTAATTCCTTGCGGTCTGATCCATCCGAGAGTTCTGGAATTTGGCGGAATTGACCCCAACCAGTTTAGCGGTTTTGCTTTTGGTCTCGGTTTGACGCGGCTTGCCATGATGAAATATGAAATTCGCGATATTCGGTATTTTAATTCCGGCGATGTCCGCTTTTACGAACAGTTTGCACCGATCATTTAATGTCACTTAAATTTCACTGATTGTTTCCTATTCGTGCGGAAACGATAAGATGTCGTCGTTTCCCCATGAGTTTCCCAATAAAAATCGTAATCCTATTTTGTGCCGAAATATTTCGTAACCTGTTCACAACTTATTACAATCAACATTAAGTTCTTTCTTCGTTTCACATGGAAGGTCAATATTATAGTAACAGGACGCTTTCAAATCGATTCCGGCAATGTTTTGATTGGGATTCTTCGGGTAAACTTTTGGTTTACAGTGTGGTGATTGGTTTTGTGTCGGGTTTTGCGGCAATGTTGGTTTACGCCGGTTCGCAATATTTGGAACATTTAGTTACCGGATTTTTTTCTGCGGCGGGAATTGTGTTCCCAACTCCGAATGATTATACCTCATCAACAGGGATGTTGCCGGGTTTGGCGTTTCAAGATGCGCCGCGAAAAGATATTTATTTTAACGGAATTATTCTTCCGCGATATTGGGTATTGATTCTTTTAATTCCTTCTTTTGGCGGATTACTTTGTGGTTTCCTTGTTTGGTCGTTTGCACCGGAAGCGGTCGGCGAAGGCACGGACAGTGTGATTCGTTCGTTTCATTTTCGCAACGGCATTTTGCGAAATCGTTTGCCGTTGGTTAAAACGTTGGCGAGTTTTTTCACGCTTGGTTCGGGTGGTTCTGCCGGTTGGGAAGGACCGACAACCCTTCTTGGCGCGGGAATTGCGGGTTCGTTGGCGCAATCGTTTCGGCTCAATGTTCATGATCGTCGGATTCTTCTTCTTGCCGGAGCCGCCGGCGGAATTGGGGCAATCTTTCAAATTCCTCTTGGTGGGGCGTTGTACGCGGTGGAAATATTGTACGCGAGTACCGCGTTGGAATTTTCGGCGATTGTTCCTTGCCTTATTGCGTCGGTAACCGGTTATTCAACATTTCGATTTTTTCATGGAGAAACTCGTTTGTTGGAAATTTCGGAAACGGTTGGGATACAACACACAACCGATTTTTTTGTGTTTCTGATTTTTATTCCAATTATTGCGCTTTGTGGTCTTCTTTTTGTACGCATGGTCATGGAGATTCGCAACCGGATTTTTCGACGGCTTGCGATTCCAGAATTTTTTAAGCCGGCGTTGGGAGGTTTTCTGCTGGGCTGTGTTGCGCTAACTTATCCCCAAGTTCTTGGCGGCGGTTATGGTTGGATGCATCGGTTGCTGGAAAATCAGTTACCGTTTTATCTGATTCTTTGTCTCATTGTTCCCAAAATGCTCGCAACCGCTTTTACAGTTTCGTCAGGCGGAAGCGGAGGTCTTCTGGCTCCTTCGCTTTTTATTGGCGGATTGATTGGCGGTACACTTGGACATTTTTGCGGTTGGTTATTCGAAACGGTTGGATGTTTGGGGTTGGCGCCGAATACGGCAACTTGCGTTCTCATCGGAATGGCAACCTTTTATGCCGGAATCGGGAAACTTCCTTTCGCCGCAGCGGTTATCGTTTGTGAAATGATTGGTTTTGATTTTACTCTTCTGATTCCGCTTTTCGTCCTGAATCTTGTTCACATTGCGATTCAATCACCTTCGACATCGCTTTACGAAGAACAAGTTCTAACACCAATTGACAGCGAAGCTCATTTCGGTAACTATTCTGTTGATCTCTTGCGAGTCATTACGGTACGCGAAACAAGTCTTGGCAAAGATAAAAAGCGTTCGGTTTTAACAATTCCGGCGGAATCGTCTATTCCTCAAACGGCAAGACTTATTGCTTCGAAACCGGATTCGTTGTTTCCGGTGGTGGACGGCGGGAACAATTTTATTGGCGTGGTGCAGTCAAGCGATGTGTGGGCGGTTTTTCGTAGCCGGAAAAAATGGGGGGCGTTGACCGCAAGAGACCTTTCGCGTCATGTGGAGATTGCG
>JAIRTV010000047.1 GCA_031254675.1 Planctomycetaceae bacterium
AGGTGGGCGACCTTTCGCCGAAAGGTCGCGTCGGCGCTAGCCGACTTGACCCTGTGTTGAGTCGGCAATCTGTGTTGCCAAACGGTTTGGAGTTTGATTTCCTGCCGCACACTGCTTCGAGTCGGCTGCCGCCGACGTGATGGTGGGTGAAAACCCTTCGGCGAAACATCACCCACCTTTTTAGAAACATCGCCTGCCTTTGAGGTGGGCGACCTTTCGCCGAAAGGTCGCGTCGGCGCTAGCCGACTTGACCCTGTGTTGAGTCGGCAATCTGTGTTGCCAAACGGTTTGAAATCCGATTTCCTTCCGAAAACAGGGGCTAATCGGCTTTCGCCGATGTGATGTTTCGGCGAAACATCACCCACCTTTTAGTTAATAGTTATGAGTCAATAGTGAATAGTTCGCAAGCGGAATTATTGCCAAAACGGTAATAATTCCGCTTGCGGCATTTCAACTATTCACTATTCACTCATAACTATTAACTATATCGGTAGCCGACTTGTCCCTGTGTTGAGCCGGCAATCTGTGTTGCCGAGCGGTTTGGAATTTGATTTCCTGCCGAAAACAGGGGCTAATCGGCTATCGCCGATGTGATGTTTCGGCGAAACATCACCCACCTTTTAGTGAATAGTTGATAGTTAATAGTGAATAGTTGAAATGCCGCAAGCGGAATTATTACCATTTTGGTAATAATTCCGCTTGCGAACTATTCACTATTCACTACTAACTATTCACTACAAGGCTGCCCACTCCACAAACCTTCTCCCCAATTTGACAATGATAAAAAATAAGATACAATTTTTTCTTGTCGTTATTTCCGGCAAAAAACGCAACTCGAACTCTCAGAAGTTTAACGCGAACTCCCAGAAGTTTAACTCGAACTCCCAGAAGTTTAACTCGAACTCCTAGAAGTTTAACCCGAACTCCTAGAAGTTTAACCCGAACTCCCAGGAGTTCAACCCGAACTCCCAGGAGTTCAACCCAAACTCCCAGGAGTTCAACTCAAACTTCTAGGAGTTCAACCCAAACTCCTAGGAGTTCAACTCAAACTTCTAGGAGTTTAACTCAGATTTCTAGGAATTTAACCCGTATTCCCAAAAATACAAACCGGAGTCTGTTGAAAGGGAAATGAACATGGCTAACATGACACAATCTAATTCCAATCCCGTACCGTCAAACACGAGTACAAATCCATTCCCTAATACAAGGTATTTTACTTTAATACTTATTTCGATGATGATTTTGTTTGAACACGGAAGACACGGAATTTTTTGATTTTTTCTGTGTTTTCCGTGTATTCTGTGTTCAATTTCTTCCTTGAGAGAAAAGGATCGTTATGGGAATGATTCGCCAAATTCATAAACACTAAAAAAAATGAAAACAATCAATGTTTATCCGTTACCGTCTTATGCGGTAAACGATGATGTGACGGATTTTGTTGCTGTTGTGATTGATGTTCTTCGTGCAACAACGGTTGTGGTGTCGGCGTTTGCGAGTGGAGCCAAAGACGTGATTCCAATGTTGGAGATTGAGCAGGCTCGGCAACTAAAAAAGATTTTAGAAAAAAAACACGGAAAAGGTTCCGTTCTTTTGGGCGGCGAACGAAAAGGAATTCCGATTGAGGGGTTTGATCTTGGCAATTCGCCGCAACTCGTGACACCAGAAAAAATCGCCGGAAAAATTTTAATCCTGACAACAACAAACGGAACTGTCGCAATACACGCCGCAAAAAAAACACAACATCTTTATGTTGCGGGACTGGTCAATGCTCATGCGGTTGTGGAACGCCTGAAAAACGAAAAGAAAATTGCGATTTTCTGTGCCGGTACGGATGAACATGTTACGGAGGAAGATTTGCTTCTAGCGGGTTGCCTTGTTTCTCGACTTTCGCGGTATTCCCAACACAATCAATACACCTGCCCCTGTTCCCACCCCAACCAAAACCAACCCCAATATCAATGGAATAATCACGCAGAAAAAGCAAAACAACTTTGGGAAAATCAATTTTTTATCAACAACAACGAATTCGTTTCGGAGGGGTTATTGGTGGAATTTCTTCGCCGAAGTCGTGGTGGTAAAAATCTTGTGGAGTTGAGCTGTGATGCGGATATTGTTGCGGCGGCGAAAATCGATTCAATCAACCTCGTTCCAGAAATTCATCTCCAAAATTTTCCGTCAACAATGTAAACAATCCGTCAACAACAACTCTCGCTTCAAGTACAACATCCTCCTCTTCTCCTTCTCCAATAAATTCCTGAACGTATTCGGCATTGGTATTATAAAACACCGTCATCGCACCTGAAGGGCAATTTCACCAGCAAGACAACGATAATCTTCCGCTCCATTCGAGTTCGAATCATATTCAAAAATCGGACGACCAAAACTCGGCGCTTCAGCAAGCTTAATGTTACGACGAATTTTCGTCTGAAACATTTGCGCATTCGACCAAACAGTTGGCTGCGTGTGTTTCTGCTGGAAGAAAGCATCTATATCTTGAGCCACTTCCGACGCCAATCGAGTTTGCCCATCGTACATGCAAAGAATAACCCCACTCAACATAAGCCGATTATTGAGCCGTCTGGCAACCAGTTCAATCGTTTTAAGCAACCGGCTCAAACCATGCAACGCCAAAAAATGCGGCTGAAGCGGAATAAAAACTTCATCAACCGCCGTAAGCGCGTTGATCGTCAAAACTCCCAACGAAGGCGGACAATCAATAAAAATATAATCAAACTTTTTATCATCAACCGCCAATTTATCACGAAGAATCATTTCCCGACCAACAACACCAGCAAGCTCCAATTCAGCCGCCGCCAAATCAAGATGAGCAGGAATAATCCAAAGATTTTCACCAGCTTGTTTTCTAACATCAGACAATTTCATGTCGCCAACAAGAACATTGTAGATTGAATCAAATTCAACCTGCGGCTCAATACCAAAATGCAATGTTGCATGCGCTTGCGGGTCAAGATCAATCAAACAAACATCGGCTCCAGTTGCGGCTAACGCCGCACTAACATTGACCGCTGTAGTCGTTTTACCAACACCACCCTTTTGATTCATAATTGCTATGGATCGCATAATTTCTCCTGAATATTTTTTTCAAACAACCCGAAAACATCTCAATCCGTAACTCTTTCCAACACAACAACCAAAAAAATAATTACGAATTTCGAAACAGCTCTCTTTTCAAGGAAAGATATTATAACCAATGAATCAATATTGTCCAAGAGCAAATTTTTTCTCCGCGTTCACAAGATATTCACAAGATAATTGTTAAAGTTGTTAAAATGGATAGAAAATTCCGGAGCGTTTCAGAATTTTGTGTCATGCTTTCGCCCCAATCAATAAACACAGGAATTTTTTTAATTTTTTACCATTTTAGGTCTTGCAAAAAGTTTGAAAAAATGTAAAATTATCAAAGTTTTGGGTAAACCATGCCGGATTTTACCCTTTGAAACCCATCAACCTTACTTTTATAAAGGAGTCCCAACCTATGGCAGCAACAGTTGAAATGAACAAATGTACCGCTTGTGGCGAATGTGTTTCGACTTGTCCGCTTGACGCTATTGTTATTGGCAACGAACCCAACAAGGCTTCGGTCGATGCAGGAACATGTTGTGAATGTGGCGCCTGTGTTGATGTTTGCCCCGTCTCGGCAATCGAGTTGTAACCGTTAATTTTTCAGTAAAAACCGTTAACAAAAACTATTGTAGATTGACGCGAAAAAGCAAAAAAATCAATCAATCCGTAAATTGATTCTTGCCAATCAACAATCTACAACAGTCAACATTTTCAAAAAAGGAATCAAGACAATGACTGCTGTTGTTGAACAAACCAAATGTACCGGATGTGGTGAATGTGTTTCGACCTGTCCGCTTGATGCGATTGCTCTGAAAGACGATCAAGGCGGAAAAGCATTTATCGATCCTGATACTTGCGGTGAATGTGGTGCTTGTGTTGACGTGTGTCCGGTCGAAGCCATTTCGCTTTAACGGTGTACGTTTTTCAGCATGAAATCGAAAAAATCTAAATGAACCGTTTCGGTCAATGTTGTACGGGGATACACGGAAATTCATAACCTTTTTGTTCCCGTACAACAGTTCCAAAATTATTGTGTCGGTTTTGCCGTTTCGCAATTTGATAATTGCAATAAAGAAACACGGTCTCCTCTTACCAAAATTCGCTGATTAAAATTGGGGTTTTGGTCAAATTTCTTACATTTTTGCAAGTTTGGTGCGGCTACCTTGACGTCTTTTCTGCACTGGTGTATATTATAAGACTCTGTTGTTCAACTGGAGAGAACAATTTTCCGATGAAATTAGGTCATGCGCCAAATCGTCGCATTTTTATTATTTTCCGTTACCGTCTTGTTAAAATATTCAATACGCCAAACCCATAACGAACCGGATTTTGGGACTAAAATCAAATCATGAATCCCAGTGAAGTATTACGAATTGTTGATGCAATTCATCGCGATAAACGAATCGACAAAGAAATTGTGTTTGTCGGTGTTGAGGCTGCGATTACCACCGCGGCACGGAAACAGTACGGCGAAGACACAACAATAAAAATTCATGTTGATCGCGAAACCGGAGAAATATCAGGAACGCGAAACGGTGAACCCATCTCGCCGGAAGAAATGAGCGAACGGATCGGAGCCCAAAGTGCAAAACAGGTCATGATCCAAAAACTCCGCGAAGCGGAACGTGATGCCATCTACGAAGAACACCGATCCCAAATCGATCAAATGGTCGTCGGAATTGTTCAACGAATCGAAAGCGGAAAAGGAAAAAAAGACGACGGTTTTCATGAAGGCGGAGCCATTACAATTGCCCTTCACGGAGTCGAAGCCGTATTGCCGCGAGGAGAAAGAATTCCCGGTGAAATTTTTCATCCTGGTGATCGGGTTCGCGGAATTGTTATTGAAGTTAAAAAAGCCGGTAGCCGCGTCAAAGTTATTCTGAGTCGGATTCGCCCCATTTTTGTCCAAAAATTGTTCGAGCAGGAAATTCCTGAAATTCAAGAAGCGGTCATCGAAATCAAAGGGATTGCCCGCGAACCCGGTTATCGAACTAAAATTGCGGTGTACAGCAGTGATCAACGGGTTGATTGTGTTGGAGCTTGTATTGGAATGCGGGGAAGCCGAATCAAAAATATCACCGAAGAACTCAACGATGAACGAATTGATGTCGTTCCTTGGAGTTCCGACATGCAAGTTTTTATTCCAAACGCACTTCGTCCGGCAGAAATCGAAGAAGTGATACTTTGTTCCATGCTCGGCAGAGCGGTTGTATTAGTAAGGCAAGACCAAAGATCATTGGCAATTGGACGAAAAGGTCAAAATGTGCGGCTTGCTAGTAAACTTTGCGGTTGGGATGTCGAAATTATGACCCGCGAAGAACTTGAAGCCGATATTGAAAAAGCGATTGAAGGTTACGCTCTGATTCAAGGTATTGACCCTGAACTCGCTGATCGACTTGTCGGCGAAGGCTTTTTGACCTTCGACGACCTTTCCATTATCGAACCGAATGATTTGGCTCAAATGGGAAATATTTCAATGGAAGAAGCAGAAGCAATTATTGAACAAGCAGAGCAATTCGCTGAACAAGAAGAAAAAATTAAAGCAAATCAATCAAATCACGACCAAAACAAAACGAAGAACGACGAAATTGTTTCCGAAATAGGAACTGATGAATAACAATTGGATAATTTGTGCTGAATAGATGTTTGAATTTTTTGAGGAATTCCTCAATAGTCACCCTTTGTAGTTCAAGGATGTTCCTTTATGTAATAAAAAACTAACCCTAAAGGGAAACCGAAAATTGATGAGCGGAATTACTTTCTGTGTGAAGTATTCCTTTTGAGTTTGTTATTTTCCGGTATCCTGATTCACTTGTTTTCGGCCTTAGAGGCCTTTGGAGAGAGTCGAGACTTGTCCATTCGAATTTACGCACTGGCGCAGCAACTCAAGGTCGAAACCAAGAAACTCATTGATGTCCTAAAACAATTAGGAATCGAAGGGAAAGGTTCTTCTTTGGCTAGTCTGACTGAAGAAGAAGTTGAAAAAGTAAAAGCTGCTGTCCAAAAAACACAGGCAAAATCTTCAAAACCAGGTAACAATTTTCCTGATACGGTATTCAAACGTCCTTCGGGAGTATTGCCGGACAAGAAAATTCGTGTTCTTGAACCACACACCAAAAAGGAAGTTCCTCCTTCTCAACCAGCGGAACACAAGGAAGTTAAGGAAACTCCAGCCGTTTCGGTTTCTCCTGATGTTGCACGCCCGACGGAAAATAAGTCGGTAAAAAAAGAGAAAGAGCCGGAAATCGTTTCGCCTCAAGAATCGTCGGCGAAAGAATCACCGAAAAAGGAATTACCTCCGGCAAAAGAGTTACCGAAAGAGTTATCGAAAAAAGAATTGCCACCGGCAAAAGAATCGCCGGTCAAAGGATCGTTGCCGTCTTTTCCGACACTTCCTCCGCCGCTTGGTCGTATTGAGTTGCCGCCTTCAGAACCCAAAGGCGGAACGTCAAAAAATTTGGAACGCAAAGGAAAAACATCCAAAAGTCCAGAATCGAAGGGCGGAACGCCGAAAAATCTGGAACGTAAAGATGGAACGCCGAAAAATCTGGAACGCAAAGACGGAACGCCAAAAAATCTGGAACGCAAAGGCGGAACACCGAAAAATCTGGAACATAAAGGCGGTACGCCGAACATTCAGGTACCCAAAGGTGGATTGCCTAAAAAATCGACGCCGTTGAACGCATTTTTGAGGAAATCGGAATCGTCAACAGTACCTGCGCCGCCGATTACAACAGGACTTTCCGAACCGGGTCATGCGGTTGCGACACGTCGTGATGATTATCGGGGACCGATGCGAGATTTTACCGATAAGATTCCCAATCTTGACACGTTGCGAAAAAAGCCGGAAGGAACGAAACCGTCCCATTCCCAATCGTCGAAACCAACTGGTCCTTCTATCCGAATTGCGCCTGTTCCGAAAGCACCGACACCGAAAACACCAAAAATAAAGGAACCTACGCCGCAAAAACCGGATATGGTTTTGCCGAAAGATATTATTCGCAGTGTTATTACCGACGGAACTTCCAAAGAGCTTGAGAATCACATTCGGAAACACGAAGAACGTCAACGTATCAAAGACGAAGAACGTAAAAAGAAAGATTTCAAAGACAAAGAGAAAAGAAAACATAAAAAGAAAACTTCCGGTCAACCCGACAATAATGATGAACAAGGAAAAGGCGGACGTGGTCAACATCAACGATCAGGACTAGGAATTGGTGAAACTGCTACACCTTTAATTGATGAGACCAAGAAAAAACGGCGAAGCGGTGCGACGCGGCGTCATAATCGAAATGATTATGAAGAAGAAGCGGCAGTTATTCCGCGTCAGCTCAAACGTCAACGTAATCGCGGACGTGCTGTGAGTACAGCAGCGCCGCGAAAAACGGATATTGTGATTCAACTTCCTTGTTCGGTTAAACAATTTGCCGAACAAACCGGACTTTCTGTTCCCATTGTTATAAAAAAGCTCCTTGAAATGGGGACTCCTATGATGATTAACTCGCAATTAGATCGGGAATCTTCGGAACTTTTGGCGGAAGCGTTTGGCATACGATTGTCTGTGCGGGATCAGATTTCTTTGGAGGATCGGTTGGTTGTATCGTTGTTTGAAGAAGAAGACCCGCCGGAATTGCTTAAACCGCGTCCGCCGGTGGTAACTGTACTTGGTCATGTCGATCACGGTAAAACGACATTGCTTGACCATATTCTTCACTTGAATGTTGTTTCCGGTGAAAAGGGCGGTATTACGCAACATATTCGGGCGTATCGGGTTAAGATGGAAAATGGAGAGGATATTACATTTGTTGATACGCCGGGGCATGAGGCTTTTACGGAAATGCGGGCGCGTGGTGCTAATTGTACGGATATTGTTGTTTTGGTAGTGGCGGCAGACGACGGAGTGATGCCGCAAACCGAAGAAGCGATTTCCCACGCCAAAGCCGCAGGTGTTCCGATTATAGTTGCTTTAAATAAGATGGATTTGGTGGGAGTTCATCCTGAACGAGTTATTCAGGAGCTTGCAGCTCACGAGTTGATGCCGAGCGAATGGGGCGGCGATGTTGAAGTGATTCGGTGTAGTGGTTTAACGGGTTTGGGTGTTGACAAATTACTTGAGACGATTCAGGTGATCGCGGAACTTCACGAACTAAAAGCCAATCCGAATCGTTCGGCGCTTGGTGTGGCATTGGAAGCGGAACTCCAATCCGGTCAAGGAGTTGTTTGCAAAGTGCTTGTTCAAAACGGAACACTGCAAACTGGTGATGTTGTTCTTTGTGGTACGGCGTATGGTCGTGTTAAAGTGATGTACGATACGCTTGACACGAAAAAGATAATCAACAAAGCGATTCCTAGTACGCCTGTTCAGTTAATTGGTCTCAACACGGCTCCGAGTGCCGGTAGTAAATTTTGTGTTCTGGACGATATTTCGGATGCCCGAACAATTGCCGAGCAACGTTTGGATGAAGAGCGGAAAAATTTATTGGCGGATGTTCGGTCTCATGTTACGTTGGAGACGTTGTTCCAACGTATCAATTCCGCACAAGCAATTCAAACGCTTAATGTGATTATTCGTGCTGATGTTCGTGGTTCTATTGAAGCGATTCGCAAAGAGCTTGGCAAGTTGGATCATCCTGAGGTTAAGATCAAAATTTTGCAAGCGACGGTTGGAGGGATTTCGGAGGCGGATGTTCAACTTGCGGATGCGTCGGATGCGATTATTGTTGGTTTCAATGTTGTACCTGACGAGAATGCTCGTATTATGGCTGACCGAAAGAAAATCCAGATACGTCGTTACGATATTATTTATAACTTGACGGATGATATTAAAAAGGCGTTGGAGGGGATGCTCAAACCGATTGAACAGATTAAGGAATTGGGGCGGGCGTTGGTGCAACGAGTCTTTGTTATTAGTCGGTTGGGGGCGATTGCCGGATGTCGAGTGGTTTCGGGAACGATTGAACGGGATTGTCGTGTTCGGATTATTCGGGACAGCCGAATTATTGGCGAATATCCGCTTGATTCGCTTAAACGCGAAAAAGATGATGTAAAAGAAGTTCGTGAAGGTTATGAATGCGGTATGAAACTCAAAGGTTTCAACGACTTGAAAGAAGGCGATATTCTCGAAACGTACAAAATTGAAGAAATTGCACGAACTTTTTAGGTTTGAAATATTTCTTAGGAAGTGTTGACGAGTGTTCCTAATCTGGTTGTTGAAAGTATTCTCGAGTTTTTATCTGTTATAACAATTGCTCTGTGAGCACGAGGCAAAAATGTCAGACCGTCTTGCTTATTTTGTTTTCGATATTGAAAGTGTTGCTGATGCTCAACTTATTTCCAAAGTACATTTCAATAATACAATTTCTCCTCAGGAAGCGATTCGAAAATATCGGGACGAACTTCTAGAAAAAAACGATTCTGATTTTATTCCTTATACGTTTCAAGTACCAATTTCTGTTGTTATTGGTAAAGTTGCGGAGGATTTTTCGCTTCTTGATATTGTGGTTTTGGACGAACCGGAATATCGTCCGCACGAAATTTGCAACAAATTTTGGCGTGGTTGGGCGGCGTACCGGCAACCGACTTTTGTTAGTTTCAATGGTCGTGGGTTTGATATTCCTATGTTGGAGCAAGCCGCGTTTCGGTATGGAATTTCTATTCCGAGTTGGTTTTCTCTTGAGGCGAAAACATTCGAACAGCCGAGAAATCGTTACAATCTGAGAACTCATATTGATCTCTGTGATATTCTAACCAATTACGGAGCAACTCGTTTCAATGGCGGTTTGAATCTTGCAGCGAGTATCTTGGGCAAACCGGGAAAAATGGATACGCAAGGACATATGGTTCAAGACTTGTACGATGCTGGAGAACTCACAAAAATCAATGATTATTGTCGTTGTGACGTATTGGACACGTATTTTGTTTTTTTGCGGGTTATGGTTTTGGTGGGAAAGTTATCGTTGCGTGACGAGCAGGTTTTGGTCAAAAAAACAAAGGATTGGCTTAATCTTCGTGCGGAAAGTAATTCGGCTTATCGTCAATATCTTGCTAGTTGGGGCGACTGGTCTAATCCTTGGGAAACCCGCAACAACACCGAATCACACTCGTAATCGGCAAAATGTCCGACTATCTAATTTCCGATCATCTATTAGACCTGTTTTCTAACTGATATGGCGAAACAGGCAACTATCGAAATAAATGATTTTATTGGAACGTGAAATCGTTGGAGAATTAGAGAGAAGTTCTAATGAGAAGGGCTTGACGGACAAATGTTGCATTGAGATAATGGTTCTGTTGTTGGAACTGCTTGCCGTATGCTGAAGCACACGGTTGAGTGTACAACACAACAATATTTGTAAGACAAACTTTAAATCCGAATTTTAATCCAATTGAAAGGAATATCCCAATGTCTATTACAATAACTTCGGCGGCTTCTGAAGAAGTTAAAAAGATCAAAGCGACTCAAAATCTTGGCGAGGAGACATTTTTGCGGATTGGTATTTTGGGTGGTGGTTGCAGCGGCATGCAGTACGCTCTCAATTTCGACACCGTTTTCGATAACTCCAACGATACTCAATACGAATGGGATGGCGTGAAATTGGCAACACAGAAAAAATTTGATCCGCATTTTGACGGTACAACGATTGATTTTCTGGACAACTCTTCCGGTCGTGGTTTTTCTATTGACAATCCCAATTTTCCTAAAGCATCAGGTTGTTCCTGTTGCGGACATTGAGACTTGTGAAACGTAAAAAGAATGTTCTCTTAATTATTGAAACTTCTCGCGCATTTGGTCGTGGACTCCTTCAAGGGATTTCGCATTATATTCTTGAACATGATGATTGGAGTGTCCATGTTGAAGATCGCGGGTTGCTCGAATCAACGCCGTCGTGGTTGCAAAACTGGAAAGGCGACGGCATCATTTCTCGAACTCCCTCATTGACTGTTGCACGAACATTGCAACGTCTTGCGATTCCGGTTGTTGAACTGTTGGGCAATGGTCATCAAATTGTTCCTGAAATTCGGAGCGATGAAGATGAAGTGGCACGTTTGGTTGTTGATCATTTTATTCCGTCGGGTTTTACGGAGTTTGGTTTTTTTGCAATTGGCAACGCTTGGTGGTCACAACTTCGTCGGGAGGCGTTGATTCGAGAAGTTCAAAAACGCGGTGGGCATGTTCATCTTTTCACTCAAGCCGGAAAAGGGCGACGTGTTTTTTATCCGGTTTGGGAGCCGAAATACGATCTTATGATGCAACGTTGGTTACGTTGTTTACCGAAACCGATTGCGATTTGGGCGGTGAGTGATGCGTTGGCGATTCGTCTTTTGGAGGGTTGCCGGCGAGTGGGAATCCAAGTTCCCGGCGAAGCGGCAATTCTCGGAACCACAAACGACACCTTACTCTGCAACATTCTCACACCACCGCTTTCAAGTGTTGATTTGAACGGATTCCGTATCGGCTACGTTGCCGCAGAACGTTTAACACGAAAAATGAAAGGGGAAACAATTCCGACAAGTCCGGTTTTGGTGTCGCCTCTTGGGGTGATTCCGCGTCAATCGACAGATATGGTGGCGTTGCCGGACAAAGAAATTGCGTTGGCGATTCGTTTTTTGCGGGACAACGCCGCACGCAATATATCAGTAACACAGATTGCCGAAGCGTCGGGGATTTCGCGTAGTACGTTGCAACGACGTTTCCGCAACAAAATCGGACATTCCGTCGAAAAAGAAATCATGCGAACACGAATGGATCGAGCAAAACGGTTATTACGGGAGACGATGTTTTCTCTTTCGGCAATTGCCGCGAAAACCGGTTTTGCGACGAC
>JAIRTV010000050.1 GCA_031254675.1 Planctomycetaceae bacterium
GGTTGCGTTGCCGTAAGGCAACAGTGAATTAGATTCGATTTAGCAATTTGTGTTTTCGACCGGTTTGGAAACTGGTTGCCAGCCGGAAACAGGGGCAAAGTCGGCTATCGCCGACGCGACCTTTCGGCGAAAGGTCGCCCACCTTACGACCACAAAAACCGAAAAATAAAGACAAAAAGAATAAAATACATTGACGAGAGAATGGTAGGTGATGTTTCGCCGAAACATCACGTCGGCGATAGCCGACTTACCTCTGTGTTCGGTTGGCAATCGGTTTGCTAAACGGCAGGCAATCACAAGTTGCCGTCCGAACACAACGTCAAGTCGGCTGCCGCCGACGCGACCTTTCGGCGAAAGGTCGCCCACCTTACAGTTGTTTACCTTACAGTTGTTTACCTTACAGTTGCCTACCTTACAGTTGCCTACCTTACTGTTTTGTAAGACCACAAAAACCGAAAAATAAAGACAACTATTAACTATTCACTATCCACTATTAACTATCAACTAATTCCTTTGTTTGGCAAAAAGAAACAGAAAAAAAAGAAAACGCCGGATTATTCCAAGCAACCGATTTTGCCGGCGAATTTGGTCGAACATATTCAATCCCGCAACGGTTTGACGTTGGACGAACAGATTAAACTCCTCGAATCACTCAACCGAATCAATCCGTCCATCGTGGTGACACGCAACCAAATGGTGAAAGGACGAAAATTCCCCAAAAAAATCGCCAAAATCCCAATCGAAGAAGCAATTGAAATTGTCAAAAAACGAAACGAAGAACGAAATCAAAAAAATCAGAAAATCGAAGAACTCACCGGATTCCAACTCAAAGAGTTACAAGACCGCGAAGAATTAAACGACGAAATCTACCCAAAACGTCTAACTCCAAACGATATTGTGCGTTATCTTGCCGCCGGAAAAGAACAACTCGAACAAGTAACCGAAAACCGAAAAAAATCCAACAAAGAATTTTTTCCACGCGAAGAAGCAATTTTGAATGCTGTTACGTTGATCAAAAAATTGGAAGTAACCCGAGTTGCCCAAAAAATCGCCGAACGTCAACGTGAAGCCGTGTTGGGTAAGACATTGGAAGAACTCGAAACCGAACACGCCGCGTGGTTGCGGAAACTCAAGGGAGAACCAGAACCAAAAACTCCCGAACAAATCGAAGAAGAACAAAAATTGGAAGAACAACAGAAAATCAATCAAGAACAAACATTGGATGAAGCGGTTCGGACATTGGACGGATTTGGCAAGGATATTCACACCTTGGTGGACGAAGCCGGAACCCTCGTCGCCGAAAACCCCGAAGCCGCCACCGCCATCCTAAAACAATGGATAGGGAATGTTGTAGTTAATAGCGAATAGTTAATAGTGAATAGTTACGCAAGCGATTTATTAGCTGTTATCAGCGAAACAAACTATTCACGAAAATAAACCATTAACCATTCACTAAACGATTAACTATCCACTAAACTAACTATTAACTATTCACTATTAACTATTAACTACAATGACTGGTCTTCGCAAGGCGGCGTTATTATTAAGTGGTTTGGAATGGCAGACGGTTGACTTGTTGCTTGGGCGGCTTGATTCGGAGTCGGCAAAAGCGGTACGTCGTGAAATGATGTCATTGGGAACGGTTTCCGTCAAAGAAACAGATCGGCTTGCCAATGAATTTTTGCGCAAAGCCGGTCGGAAACATCGCCAACCATCAACAAAATCACCAAACACCATCGAACACCAATTACCGGAAAAAACAACCTACAACCCATCATCTTATTCCGGTGAACCGGTTTGTTATGGAGCGGAAGCGTTTACGTTGTCGCATTGCTCAACCGATTGTCCAACCACAACCACACAATCATTTAATCGTCCATTTGATTTTCTACGTTATTCGGAGACGGATGATATTGTTGGTGTGATTTCGGAGGAGCATCCTCAAACGGTTGCGGTGGTGTTGGCGCATTTACCGGCGTCGCGTGCGGGAACAGTTTTGGGGCGTTTGCCGGTGGAATTGCGAAATGACGTAACACAACGGCTTACCCAATTTCAAGAAACCGACAAACAAATTTTACAAGAAATCGAATTAACTCTTCGAGAACGGTTGGAGCGTTGCCGTTCTTCGGAAACTCGCCGAACCAAAAGCAATGCGGTTTTGCGTAAAATCGTAGAAACAAGCCAAGCCCAAGAAACAAACCAAGCCTTCACCACAACAGAATTTTCCGAACAATTTAACACGTTCGACGATCTGGAACATCTGAACGATATGGAAATTTTAACGTTATTCCGTTCGGTTGATACGATTATTTTATTGACGGCGTTGATTGGGGCGAAACCGTCGCTGATTGAACGAATTACCAAACACCTCTCGCCCACCGAAGAATATCAAATGCGCCAACAACTCAAACACCTCGGAACAATCAACGAAAACGACGTAATTCACGCACGAACAATTCTCTTGGAGCGAGCCGAACTCCTATTACAATAAAATGGCAATAAAAACGACAAGAACATCAACCGCATAAAATCAATCCGAAAAATAAAAATCAAAATAAAACAATGACAGACAACAATCAACCAACACAGAAACCGATTACCTATCATCCTGTTCCTTTTAATTTTGTTGATTTGGAAGAGAAGGCGTCGGATTTTCTTTCGCGGGTGAAGGCGGAAGCGGTACAAGTGGCGGCGGAGGCGCGGAATGAGGTGGCGAGGATTCGGGAGCTTGCTCGTATTGAGCGGGAAAAGGCGCTTGCCGAAGTGGAGCAAGCCCGCGCCGATGCCCATCGGGAAACCGAAACAATTCGCAATCAATTGTCCGATCTCCACCAACATCTGCAAACCGAAGAAGATCATTTCAAAAAACGAAAAGATCAACTCGAAAGTGAAGTCATCAAACTAAAAGCTCAACTAAAACAAAATGAAGATATTGCACGAAAAACCGGTTACGATGAGGGTTATCAAGTTGGTTACGGTGAGGGCAAAACCAAAGGTTACGCCGACGGAGAATTACAAGCAACAATCGACTACGCGGAAAAAATCCGCCGCGAAGCCGAAATCCAACTCGGAAATCAACTCGAAACACTTCTACCGGCTCTGAAAACAATGGTTGAACGTTTCGAGACTGCAAAACAATCATTCCTGCAACTTTGGGAGCAAAGTGCTATTAAAGTCGCCACTGCGATTGCGGAGCGTGCTATTTCGCGATCATTGCCGGACATGATTGATGTGCCGTTGCGGTTGTTGCGAGAGTCGTTGGAGTTGGGGGCGGGGAGTGCGTCGGTGCGGATTCGCCTCAACCCCAACGACTACGAAACCTTGCAACCGCAAATTGATCTTTTAATACGCGAAATGGTCAATGCCGCACGTACAGAAATTGTTCCTGATACTAAAATTTCGCCTGGTGGTTGTGTTCTTGAGACGTCGCTCGGAACAATCGACAACCAAATCGAATCCCGACTCGAACGAATCGAACAAGAACTCTGCCTCATCGGAAATTAAAACAATCAACCTTTTCCGCAACCACTGTTTCAACCACTACCTCAACCGTTCATCCGCTTCCATGTATTCCGTGTTCAATTTATTCATGAGAAAAGGATTATTTTTCTACGTTTTGAATCTGATTTTCTCCGGTACTTGAACCCGACGCAACACTCCAATTTGGTTTCTTTCCTTTTTGTTGCAAGGCGAGCCAGTGTAACGCGGCTTGTTCGGCGGATTGATGTCCGCCATCGAAAATAGTAAGCCGTGTGTTACCGGAAATGCGTCGGAATAGAACCGGCGTTTTCTTGAAAAGCGGATCAATTTCTGTTTCGTTACGTAGCGTTTCGGGAACTTTCCGCTCTGTACGAAAATAAGTTATCTCTTCATCGCTGATTTTTTTATCCTGTTCGGCAAGGAAATTGAACGCCTTAATCGCATGCGAAACCGGAACACTACCGGTATGACCGTCGTGAATACCGTGATTGATGTCCAACGGAATTCCAGCCGCATTGTGAATCCATGTGTTTGCCGACCTTACACGATATTGTTCGTCAACTTCGGGACTTGTACCGGGAACACCGCCACAAACCTTTTCGAGATGCTGAGCGTACGGTAATTTTTTTGCCAACGTTTCGGCGTGCCAATCTTTGAGGTCAGTAATTCCGACCCACGCGGAAACACCAGCCCAAATTTCCGGATGCCGACCAGCCAACAGAAGCGAAGCATAACCACCACCAGAACCACCAATAAGATAAATGCGATTGGGATCAATATTGGTACGTTTTTTCATGTACTCGACTGCCGCAACAATATCAGCAACCGCCAACTCCGAACCACAACCTTGTGGCGTATTATTGGGACCGCGAAAATTCGGAGCAATCAACGCCCAACCTTTTTCGATACACCATGTCGCACGACTTTGCGCCGGTTGCCGATAGTCGCCGCTCCAAGTATGAAGCGTAACAAGTAATGGAATTGGTTCTTTACTTTCCGGAACGTAAATCACTGCCGGTTGCAAGGACTGATCAATTGGCGAAAGATATTGAATTGTTTTCATTGCCTGATTCCAATCTTTCGGTGCCGGTTTGTCGCCGTCGTCCGCCGTTACTGCCAACCATGAAAATGAAAAAATCAATGCAACAAAAATAAACAATCGTGTTTGCATCTCACTATCTCCAAAAAAAGTAATTAAACGGATTCTATTTTTAGCTTTAACAAACATTTTATTTCTAATCTTGAATATTTCATACTTTTATCGAAACAATTTAGATTTGTTTTGATAAATTCGGCGTGTTTGTGTTCCAATATGCTGATGAAACACAAACACCCAAATTATTGTCAATTTTCAAATAAAAATCAACATTACCACCAAAAAATTGTGTTAAGGAAGTTCTGCTTTTGTTCCATCATTAACAACTGAATAACTCATCAATGGTTTTTGTGCAGTTGTATTACTGACACTTCGGACTGAGCCGTCTCCAAGAACGAAGTTACAAATGCCGGAATGCCAACTACCAAAACCTCCTTGCTGATCGTCGTGAATTAACTCTGTACTTGGACTAATTCTGGTGATTCCTTTAGCAATTGGTCTGACGGTAAAACTGTCAGGACTGACAAAATATTTAACCATGACACGAGCCGGACCGGGACTACGGTGATTACCAATACAAATATAAGGAAAATCGGCAAACAGCGTACTATCACCTCTTCCGACTGCATTGTCCGCAAGGAATTTTTCACCAACAAGAAACTGGTTGCTTGTGCCGTCACTCCACCAGTCCAATGTGTCACGACATTCCCATGATTCTG
>JAIRTV010000144.1 GCA_031254675.1 Planctomycetaceae bacterium
GAAACCAAAGAAACTATTCTTATGAATAATGATTTTTGGCGTACTCATGTTGCGGACGAAACTTTTTATTTGAAGTCCATGCAAAAAATTATTGATAAGTGCAACAAACCATTTTATCAACGGATTGCGGTTTTGGACGAGATTAACAACGAGGTACTGAGCAAATTGGACAAGAAACCGGAACCGGTGATTGCGGAGATACTACTTCGTGGGATTGTGCGTTCCATGCGACTTCACGCTCAAGACCGCGCCGGTTGCGAAACGGCATGTTTGGCAATGGCGATCTCGTTGGAAAAACCAACAACAATGTTGCGAACAAGCAATCCGTTTTCCGAGAAAAAATACACGATTGATGAAATTGACGATCAGGAAAATCCACGAAACAAATTTATTGAGGTAACCTCTTCGGGAAACCACCAACCATTCCGTGTTCCTGATTATCGTATAAAATAAACGTATTGATGTTGCAGAATGTTGCCAACTACTTTAAGATATTGCTCTTACTTTCAAATTCGGTTTTTGAGCGAGAAACACATTGATCACACAGAAAAAATTAACATTTTGTGTTCTTCTATGATTTCCGTGCTCAAAATGACAAAAATTCCAAATTCAAAGATAAAACGTATATTATAATAAATTGACCATTACCTAATTCACTAGAAAATGGTAAAAACCGAACTGATCGGTTTTCCATGTTACTCTTTAGCTTTCTACTTTTTAAATGCCATGAATATTGGTAAAAGTTTAATTTTGGGCGTCGTCGTTCTGACGGTTTTAACGGTTGTGTCAATGACCTACATATTAACTCGCAATGCCGGCAAAATGGTTGGCGTTATTAATACACGTCTTGCCGAAATGAGCGAAACTCAAAAAGGGCAATTGACTGAAATTCTCACCGTACAAGAAAAAAAATTAGCCGAAATTCTTGCCGCTCAAAAGCAGCAGAATGAAAATATGTCAAAAACCATCGGAAATCAATTCGTCGAACTTGGTCGCGGCATGGGAAAATTGACCGCCGATATGGGCGAAAGACAAGCTGAACTCGAAGGAAAAGAAATCGGTGCTAAAATTCAACTTTTAGTTGATTCATTTGTTACAGCTTCCTTGACTCTTTCGGAATCGTTGGGGGCTTACAAACGTTCTTGCGATCTTGCCGGAGCTGCGCCTGATAGGAAAGCGTTGGATTTGATTCTGTGGGACGTATTATCCGCGTCGCCCGGCGCAATCGCCATCTGGAATGTCTGGGGCGAAAACGCCCTCGATGGAAAAGATAAAGAATACGCCGACATTTACAAAAAATATTTGGCAGAACACGGGAAAATACCACGCGGCGCAGATGCACTCGCTATGGAAAAAACAAAAATGGATCAACGACCAACAACAGGTGAAACAGGTCGATACTCGCCTTGGTTTCATCGTGTGCAAACGGAAAACGGCGATGTTATTGTTCCTGATTATTGTCAATCCTTTTTGAATGAAACTTATTTTCTTGTTCCTTACGAAAAAGGCGAAGATTATGTTGATCCGCCGTATTTCGACGAGGGCAATTGGGTTACTGGTCTTTGTTCGCCGATTCGGATGACCAAAACGCTTGAAGACGGTACGGAAGAACGTATTATTGTTGGTGTTGTTGGACTGGATATTAACATCATGGTTTTCGCTGAATTGATCAAACAGGTTAAGCCTTTGAAAACCGGCTATGCAATGTTCGTAACACCGGAAGGAATTATTGCCGGACATCCTGATGCGACATTGTTGACGAAGGAAATTTCTATTGCCGGTATTGATGGAACCGACAAAACAGCAGACTACAGCCACACCCTGAATTCAATCAAACAAGGAAAATCCGAGTTTTATTACGACAATGCGTTTGCCATCAAACCTGGTGAAGAAACACTGAAAATTCATGTTCCGGTGACAATTGGAAGTGTACCGATTCCCTGGACGGTTATTGTTGTCGTTGAAAAATCGCAAGTAATGGCAGCCAATACCGAAGCAATTCGCCAAACAGAAGCAATCATGGACGGATTCCGGAAAGAACTTGACAAGTCATTGACTTGGACGGAAAAAAGCAATAAAGAAATCGGCGAAACCTTAAAAACGGGAAGCGACAATTTAGGAATGTTGGTTGAAGAAAGCAATCGTGAAATGGTTACCGATTCACAAAGTGCGTTGTCTCGTTCTTTCCGAATTGCATTTTTGACCGGAGGAATTGTGTTGTTGCTGTCCATTGCGATTGGAATTGTTTTTGCCTCCCGCGTCAATGCCTCAATTACGGCGAAAGACCATTGGTATCGGCAAGTACTTGATACCTCTCCGACTCCAATTTCTGTTGTTGATAACGAAAAGAAGATTACATTGGTCAATCGCGCCGCTTGTAAATTACTTCGTGTTGAGTTGGAATCATCTATTGTTGGGGCGGACTGGACATCAACTTGGCAAAAAGCAACTGGCACAGATCGACAATCGCTGCTCCATCTTGAACAGGATTCCCAAAAAATCACTCATGAAACTTTTGAGAATATCAATTGGGAAGTTTTTTGTGATCATATTAAAGATGTTCGGGGAAATCGTATTGGAATGACCGAAATTCTTCAGGACGTAACAGATCGAGAAAATATTTTGAATATTGCGGCGGAAATTGATAATGTTGTCAAACAAACGGTTGCTGAAGTTGCGGAAATTGCTTCCGATGCGACGGTTCTTTCGCAAGGAGCCGAAGCTCAATCGACACAATTACAGGGAATGGTTGTCGATGTGAACCGGATGAAAGATCAGACTCGAGAAAATGTTCAAAATGCCGAAGAAGCAAATCGTTTTACCCGCGAAGCCACCGAAGCCGCTAAAACCGGTCAAAGTCAAATGAAAAAAATGGTTGAAGCCATGCGAAATATCAGTTCGACTTCGACCAGTACAAAAGATGTTATCAAAACAATTGAAAGTATTGCGTTTCAAACGAATTTGTTGGCGTTGAACGCTGCTGTTGAAGCCGCAAGAGCGGGAGTTCACGGCAAGGGTTTTGCGGTTGTTGCCGAAGAAGTTCGGAACTTGGCGGCGCGAAGCGCCAAAGCCGCCCAAGAAACAACGGAGTTGATCGAAAGCAATAATCATCAAATCAATTTGGGTGTTGAAATTGTCGATCAAACTTCCGAATCGCTTGATCGAATTACCGAACTTGTGTCTCAATCGACGGAAAAAGTTTCGGCGATTGCCGATGCTTCCAAGGAGCAAGACAATGGCATGTCAACGATTCATCATGGGTTGGAGCAAATTGAAACGACCACACAGAGCAATCTCAGTACCTCACAGCGAACCGCCGAAGCAACAGAACAACTTAATATTATGACGCTTCGACTCAGCGACAACATGAAAAGAATCAAAAGAAGTTAAAATAAGAACTATACGAAATACAGCGAAGATTCGTCTAGTTTTCCGATGTTGCGTGAATTTAGAAAAAAAATAGGAATTATTACCGATGTATCAATAAGTCCGCTTGTAGGGCGGGTGGGTATTTCAGTAAAAACCATTTTTTTGGAGCATAGAAATTGACAATGTTTAAAAAATTCAGCGTAACATGTTTGTTTGGGTTATTTTGTATTTCGGTTTGTCTTTCTTGGTGTCTAGCGGAGGATGAACCGGTTGCGGATCAAATTGAGAAGTCGTCGTTGTTTTCTGCCATTGGGGATTCTTGTTCTCCGTGTGATCCTATTGAGGCAGGTTGTGGAAAACAACGCGGTTGGGAATTTGATGTTGGTGGTTGGGCGGAATCGGGGATTTACATGAATTCTCACGGTTGGCGTTCCAACGGTCCAATGCATACGAGTGGAAACGCACGAACAGATTTCCA
>JAIRTV010000149.1 GCA_031254675.1 Planctomycetaceae bacterium
AACTTGACTTTTTTAGGTTTGACAAATTCGATTTTCTCCGGCAACTCCACACCAGCATACGGATCAACTTCAGGATTCAAATCAATATCCGCATACAACGATCTCAATTCCGTCATTCTTGCGGCGGTTTCCGGTACATTTTTCCGGTTGAGTAACGCAGCGACTTCAGCCCACGTCCCAAAATACGGAACATTCAAATCAGCCCAAGTATAAAGCCGCCGCATTGAATCCGCGTCAACCTCTACACCATAATGTCCCTTTTCGAGTAATTGAAATAATTCACTTGACGAAGCGTGAAACTCAAGCGGTTTGAGAATATGATAATCACCTTCGGGACCGGGTCGCCGAACAAAAGGATGCAAGGCATGATAAGAATTGGAAAAACCGCGATATCCGGCTGTTGTATCCGCGAAATTGGGACGGTTCTTTTGCTTCTCCGAACCGTTATGACAACCAACACAATAACGATCAAGTACAGGTTGAACTTCGTATTTGAACGAGAACGGACGCTCTTTGCCCAAAAATGGAGTAATTGGAGTAGGTGATTTTCCCATTGCGATGGTGCGTTTTGTTGGTGCGCCGGTATTTTGCGATTCATGACAACCCGAACAAGCCTGATTTTCAGCCGGCATTCCAACAAACCATGTACGCATTAATTGCAACGCTCTACCTTTTTCGTCAAGTGGTTGAATAGCGAGTGGCGTGTTTGCCGGAATAGTGAACGACGCGCTGCCGTCTTCGTAAACTGGAACTTCGCCGATTATCCGTCTTGCGTCCCAACAACTTTCCATCCCAAAATAAGCATGCGAACCAATTCCACGATAACCATAATTAAACGCAAATACACGGAATTTTTTAACCGTACCTTTGGGGACATCTTTGAGACCTTCGCCAAAATATGTGTCGGTTATAAAAACGTTTGATTCTTTTGATTCACGGTTGACGCGATTAGGTTGGACTGGTGGTTGTTTTCGTTTAATAATTGGTGTTGGCTCAAAGAGTCCGTAGCCGGCTTCTTCGCGTAACTTAATCATGTTGTCAAATGTATCAACAAGGTACAACGCCCAAGAAGCATTTCTATTCAATTTTGCCGAAACAATAAAATAATTCTCATCAAGCGGCGCAGGGAAAACAAATTTTGGGAAAACCGCGTCAACAATTTGATCGCCAATTACCGGTTCAACTGGTTTTCCATAACCCGGGATTTTTTGGATTGCGCCGTCAGCTTCTTGTCGTCCTTTTGTTACGTCGAAGAGAACGAGTTCACCGGCTCTAGATGTTCCGTGATGTCCTGAAATTACAGCGGCGAATTTTGTTGAGCTATCTGGAATAGGTTTCGCGTAAAACATACTGTTAGGCCAAAATGAATTGCTGCCATAAAATTCGACTTGGTTTGTCCCGTCTGGATTCATGTGGAATAAAAGCCGCGTAAAATAATGCGGCGTGTCAATATATTCCCAACGTAAATACAAAATTCGACCATTGGGCAAAAGTGTTGGACACCAATCTTGATCTTGTTCAAATGTTAATTGGCGAATGGTTTTTTTATCTTGTTCGAGTCGATAGATATTGCCAACTGGCGAACTGCCATCGATACAAGGAACACCCATCATGTTTGCGGTTGAGATAAAAATTACCGAGCCGTCGGGAACATAACAACCTTCAACATTATCAACATCGTTTCCGATTTGTGGTGTAATTTGTTTTAGTTGTTGTTCGGAATTTTTGTTGTTTAAGTCTAGCTCAAAGATTTGCCAAGTGCGTTCTTTTGACAGTGCAGTAACTAGCGCTTTATCAGCGTCCCAATGTAAATTAATATCGCCAACAAAAGAGCCGTTTGGTTCTTCGATGATAGTTTGTGCTTCGCCTTGTGGGTTTTGTGGGTTTATTGTAGCGAGTGCGTTTCCGTACTCGTGTTTACCGCGTGCGGCGTTTGAAATCCAATTTTCAGTCAAACCTGCATTTTTTGCGCGACGAAATAATAAACGGTCAAATTTCAATAACGGATTTGCGAGTAGAGCTTCTTGGCGAAATTGGGCAAATTCTTTTAACGTGTTGATGATTTTATCTTGTTCTTCGATGGTCAAACTTGCCGCGTCTGACCAATTTATATTGTCGAGAATAGTAACATATTTATTATATAGTTCTGTATATTTTTTACCGTCATATTGCGTAGGAAATTTTTTGGACAAGTCGTCAATGGCGAGTTTGAGGGTTTTCGTATTTTTGGTCGCAGCAATAACATCTTCGCCAATTACGTTGTTTAATCGTTCAAGAAATTTTTCACGTGCGCGTTTGTCAAACCAATTTTTACGTTCTTTTTCGGTTGCGAATAATGAGGTGTCGTTGGGGTCTGCTACGACTTGTAGTTCTAGAAATGATGCCCAACCGTCGGCATTATTTTTATCTTTTGCGGGATCGCCTACGTGGGATGGATAGGTTCGCCAAATTCTAAATTCAATCCAATCGTATTTTTTATCGCCGGTTATTGGTTGGTTATTTTTTGCTTTGATGTGTGTTACAAAACCGCCAACAAATGGACCTATAATTTTATCGCCTGAAGTAAATGTGGGTTCTTTTGGAAATTGCGGCAAAGTACCGGCGTTTGCTTCGTTGTTTGCTAATCTGATTTCAAAATCTTGATTTGAACGACTATCGACGTTGCCGGAGTAGAGCAAGATTTCTTTGATTGTTTGCGGTTTGCCAAGATAGTATATAAGGACAGAAGGTTTTCCATTGATTTCTGTACGCCCGTTTCCGCCGTAAATACCGGAATCACCGTCAATCAAAAATTCTGGATGTCCGACTTCATGTGCTTTGACAAGTTTGGCACTCGGAAAAGTTAATAGGTTGATGTCGTGTTTTGTGCTAATTGTGTGTCGCATTTCGCCGAATGTGTTTTCATGCCATACATGGTGAGCAAATTCAATTTGCCCGTCTTGAGCAGTTGCAACCGTACTAAAAAACGGGACGGCAAAAAACAATATTGTAAACAAAATTCTTCTCATGTTTTAATAAATGGGTTAATTGGGGTTAATGTTTTGGTTTGTTAAAAAACCGAATTGGTTAAGTTAATAATTTTAAACTGTTCGCAACAATACTTCGTTTAGCGTTGTTTTCCAACTTGGTAAAAATTGAAAGAGCTAAATAGAAATGTTAAATATGATAGTTTAAAAATCTATTTGGACAATCAAAATCAATTAAAATTGAAGATCTAAAAATATCGCCCTAATCGTAAATCAAATTTTAGCCTATTTATTTATAATGTCCACCTAGCACTTACCCGCTCTTTTAGAAATTCCCATAACTAACTTTCGTGTGCTTCGTGATTGTTCGTGTATTTCGTGTTTAAAAAATTATTAGGTTGAAAACAATAATCGAAAATGAATATTGGGGAGATTCTTTTGTGGCTTGTTGAAAATTTTTTTGTTGTCATTATACTAAAGCCACTTTAAAAATCATTTGAGCTGAAAACGACAAGCATCACATAACATTTACTCAAGAACGAAATTTATCGTCTATGTTGGGTAATGGTGTTATTGTTAAGATATGGATTTTTTGCTGCGGTCGGCAAAATGATTTCTGCTTTGACAACGGAGTCATTGCAGTAAAATTTCAGAACAATTATTACAAATCAATTCACATGCGTACAAAAAAAATTCTACAAACTACTACATTGTTTTCTTTCATTTTGATTTCGTTTGCTTCTACTTTTGCACAAACAGACACACCAAATAATACAATTGACGTGTCGGTTTATAAAAAAATTAAACCATTGATCAAAGAGAATACATTTATTGTTGCGTATATTGATATTGATAAGATTGATCTCGATGGTTTTATTGTTGGCTCGGCTTCATTTATCAACCAATTTTCAAAAATATTCGAGCAAAAATTACGCGAATTGACAGAACAAGAATCGCCTGAAATTGAAACTGATCCGAATACTCCAACCACCGACACACCTACCGATCCCAATGCCCCCCCCCCACCAACTGATAAACCCAAAACCGATCCAAACATTCCACCCGACAACACACCAAAAAATAATTCTGATCCTAAAACCGAAACGGACATAGTTGACACTGAATCAAAAAATACAGATGAGGTATCAAATGGAAATGGAATTTTTAATGACAAATTTTGGGAATCTATGGAGTCTAAAGATGTAAGCGATATAATGCGACAAATACTTGGCACGGCTTTGGGTAGTTTGCGCGCGAGCGGAATTAGAGAAATATATATTCTGTCAACAATGGAAATCATTCAACAATGCCCTGCACTAATTGCAGTTCACGGCAAGATAAATTTGAGTCCTGAATTGAAGGCGCAATTTGAATCTAGCGGAATTTATCTTTTGCCCGAACAAATAAGTGGTTTTACAATTTTTGCAGTTGTTACACCGTCTCAAAATCAACCGCCAGTTGTAACAGACGAAACAGACATTGATGCCGATAAAAACCCATTTGAAACCAATACTACACCACCGACACCAACACCTGCACCATCCACCACATCCCCAACAATTCCAGACGCAAATTCTCCTGCCGAATTAGACAGTAATATTGAAAACAAACTTGCAAACGAGATGACAGACAAATTGCAAAACGTTGTCAATATTTTCCGAAAATTAAAAACCAAAGATCGAAACGAAATAAAATCAGCGTTGCACATTCAACGTAAATCGCCGATTCGTGTTGTATTCGCACCGTCGGGTGGGTTAAAAACAATGGCAAATATGATGGCACCACTTGCCGCAACAACTATACCAAACGCAACAGAGTCAACAAAAGAACAAATCAACGACAGCTTAAAAATTCTTAATAAATTGCAAACTGTCTCAATTGGATTCATTCCCGAAGAAATCAGATTCAATTTTGCAATCGAATTTTTGACAGAACAAGAAGCACAAGATACCTATGTTTTGGTCAAAAAGAGTTTTAATGCAGCAAAAAATTCTATGATTGAAGATATGAAAAAAACTAACGAAAATTTGCCACCCGAACAAATCGCAAAAGTTACAAAACTAATCGATAACTTCACACCACAATTGCGAAAACATCGTATCTTGCACAGTACAACAAAAAAGATTATTGAAAGCACTATTACAACAGCGGCAGAATATACAGCAGGAGTAATTTTGCCAATACGATTACGAATACAAGAAGAAATGAAAATACGAATACAAGAAGAAATGAAAA
>JAIRTV010000192.1 GCA_031254675.1 Planctomycetaceae bacterium
AACATTTGTAACATCAATAATTAAACGTCAAGATTTTTGACTTCGAGGGCGTGTTTTTCGATAAACTCACGGCGTGGTTCGACTTTGTCGCCCATCAGAATACGGAATAGTTCATCGGCGGCAGCGGCATCTTCCATCGTAACCTGAATTAGTGTACGATTTTCTGGGTTTAATGTCGTATCACGAAGTTCTTCGGCGTTCATTTCGCCAAGTCCTTTGAATCGTGTTACCTGCATTCCCTTTTGACCACCGCTGCGCACTTCTGTTAAAAGTTCACGTAAGTCTTCGAGTCCTTGCGACGTATCACCGCGTTGGAGATAATATCGTGATGTGTCGGTTCCGGTTCGCTCCTGCGGTAATAACGCATCAATCTCAAAACCTTGCTCACGAAGTTCGATCAAATATTTATTGATCGTGCGCACTTCATGCAATTCGACAATCCGTAATTTCGGCTGATATTCTGTTACATTCGTAGCGTTAATATTCTGATCGTCGCCTAAGCCACCATCGCCAACGGAAATTTCATGACCAGATTCTTGTTCAATTTGATTTTGAAATTCCTTGAGTTTATCGCGGTCTGTAAACCATTCTTCGCGTTTGTCATAAAAAACATGATAAATCGGTAATCGTGCAGTAATGGGGTCTTGACGTATTGCGTGTTCGCGCAGATTGATTCCGCGACGCTCCAAAGCAAGAATTGACTCTTCTAATCCCGCCAACGTTTTACAAAGTTTTTCCATCGCTTCACCTTCGAATGTCCGTCCGTCACCGGAATCAAATACGGAATTTTTCAAACCGTATTCAAGCAGAATTCGTCGCATTTCTTCATCCGTCGAAATATATTGATCCGCATGTCCTTTGCGGCGAATCCGGTATAACGGTGGACAAGCAATAAAAACATGTCCCGCCTTAACCAATTCATACATCTGACGATAAAAGAACGTCAATAATAATGTACGAATATGTGAACCATCTACGTCCGCATCGGTCATAATAACAATTTTTCCGTAACGACGTTTCGATAAATCAAGTTCATCACCAACTCCGCTACCAAGTGCAGCGATCATGCTGCGAATTTCTTCATTGGCTAAAACTTTAGCGTCGGTGGCTTTATAAACGTTCAATATTTTACCCCGAAGTGGCAAAATAGCCTGATATTCGCGAACTCGTCCACCTTCTGCACTTCCACCGGCGGAATCGCCTTCGACAAGATACAATTCACATTTATCAACTTCCTTGCTGGAACAATCTCGCAACTTTCCCGGCAAACCGCCATACGAAAGTGCGCCCTTACGTTCGCGAATAAGCGCACGAGCTTTTCGCGCACTTTCGCGCGCTTCCGCCGCAACAAGACCTTTTTTAATAATAACTTGAGCTGTTTTCGGATTCTCTTCAAGAAACTTCGCTAACTGTTCACCGACAATAGAATTGACAATACCTTCAACTTCACTGTTACCAAGTTTTGTTTTCGTTTGACCTTCAAAACGCGGATTCGGAACTCGTACAGAAATAACCGTCGTCAATCCTTCACGAAAATCTTCTCCGGTTGGAGGAATCATTTTTTCTTTGAACAAATTTGAATTTTTACCATAATTATTCAGTGTTCGTGTTAATGCTGTACGAAAACCGGAAAGATGTGTACCACCTTCAATGGTGTAAATATTGTTGACGTAAGATCGCAGATTTTCCGTGTATTCAACTGTATATTGTAACGCAACGTCAACTGTAACACCTTCCGAATCGCCAACAATATGAATGACTTCAGGATGTGCCGGTTCGGTGGAACGATTCATATTTGCGACAAAATCGACCAATCCATTTTGGTACTGAAATACTTCTTCGGAATTATTTCGCGCGTCACGAAAAATAATTTTGACTCCTTGATTGAGAAACGCCAAATCTTGTAAACGTCGAAATAAGATATTGTAATCGAATTTCCGTTCGGGAAAGATTTCTTCATCGGGCATGAAGGTTGTTTTGGTTCCGCGTTTTTCGGATTTTCCGACTTTTTCGACGGGACCATTGGGAATACCGCGTGCGTATTCTTGATGATACACCGCACCGTCGCGTGCCACATCAACTTCGCACCATTCCGAAAGAAAATTGACCACAGTTACCCCAACACCGTGCAAACCACCGGAAGTTTGATATGCTCCTTTTGAAAATTTACCACCAAACTTGAGAACAGTCATCACACCTTCGAGAGTCGATTTTTTCAGATCAGGATGTTCTTCAACCGGAATTCCACGCCCATCGTCTTCGACAGTTACAGAGCCATCGTTATTAATTTGTACGAGAATTGTCGTTGCAAAACCTGCCATCGCTTCGTCAATGGAATTATCAACCACTTCGCTAACCAAATGGTGCAATCCGCGACTGGTTGTATCGCCAATGTACATTGCCGGTCGTTTTCGTACATGTTCCTGATCGCTCAAATGTTCAAGGTCTTTCGCCGTGTAATCCTCATTGGCTCCCGGCAATGCCCCTTGTGCGACAGAAAATTCATTAACAGATTCGTCTGCTGTGTTTGTCATGATTTACTTATTTAATTAATAGTTTTGGTTCAAAAATTAAAATTCAATGAAATTTGTCGATTATTTCGGAATTATTGATTTGTCCATTTCTTTTCCCGAATCACGCTAATAAGTAAGGACATTCTGCTTAAATTGCGTGAAAATTAGGCAAAGAATCAAACGGAAAAAACGATGCCGATTCAACAATTTCGTTATTATCGCAGATTTTTCGTCAATGTCAATTCCAAGAAAGCGAGGCATTGTCTTTTTTTGTTATTATATTTTTAAGAAGGTGTCGTGATTCTTGATCTAATTTTCGTTCGTTTTCTGTCCAGTCAATATTATTTGTAACTATTTATGGTTTTTCATTATATTCTGAGAGTTTTGCAATGTTTTTTGCAATGTTTTACGTATTTCGCGTTTAAATTTAACGTAGAATTTTGCCCTTATTGTAAAAATTCCGCGTGCGACACTCTCCACTATTATCAAATTCGTGTTTTGAGTAAAATGGCAGAATGAAAAAAATCATTAACACTATGATGTTATCGCCAGTCGAACATTAAACGAATTTCCAGAAACTTATTTTGACATTATTCACAAATTCACAAAATGGCATTTTCTTACGAAAAACTAACAACAAAATCACAAGAGGCGTTGTCGGCAGCACAGGAATTGGCAATCCGGTCGGAAAATCCCGAATTGACACCGTTGCATCTATTTGATGCACTTCTCAATGAAAAAGAGGGTAATATCCGCCCTTGTCTTGAAGCAATCGGTTGCCGCCTTTCTCAACTCGATGCAATGGTCAATGCAGAATTGCGCCAACTTCCGCGAATATCCGGCGGCGGAGCAATTCCTCAGCCAAGCGGCGAACTTCAACGAGTTCTTTTTGCCGCCGACGAAGAAACCGACTCCATGAAAGATGATTACATCTCAACCGAACATCTTCTGTTGGCATTGGAAAAAATCCCCTCCAAAGTAAAAAACGTACTCAAACTCAATGCTTTAGGACGCAACGAATTATTGCAAGGTATCAAAACGGTACGTGGCAATGCGAAAGTGTCTGACGCCGACCCCGAATCAAAACTCCAAGCGTTGAATCGTTACGGGATTGATCTTGTGGAACGTGCCAAAAAGGGGAAACTTGACCCTGTGATTGGGCGTGATTCTGAAATTCGCCGAGTGATTCAGGTTTTGTCACGCCGCACAAAAAATAATCCGGTGTTGATTGGCGAACCCGGTGTCGGTAAAACAGCAATTGCCGAAGGACTCGCGTTACGGATTGTGGACGGCGATGTTCCAGAATCACTCAAAAATAAACGTGTTATCGGTCTCGATATGGGGGCGCTTGTTGCCGGAACAAAATTTCGCGGTGAATTTGAAGAACGTTTGAAAGCGGTGTTGCGCGAAGTTGATGAAGCAGCAGGACAAGTAATTCTGTTTATTGACGAGTTGCACACCTTGGTCGGAGCAGGACGCGCCGAAGGCGGAAGCGATGCAGCAAACCTATTGAAACCGGCATTATCACGCGGCGAACTTCGGTGTATCGGCGCAACAACATTGGACGAATACCGAAAATATATCGAAAAAGATGCCGCGTTGGAACGTCGCTTCCAACCAGTTTTTGTTGAAGAGCCGAGTGTTGAAAATACAATTGCGATCTTGCGTGGATTGAAATCTCGCTACGAAGCTCATCACAAAGGCGTTAAAATAACCGATTCGGCGTTGGTTGCTGCGGCGGAAATGTCGCATCGATATATTTCGGATCGCTTTTTGCCGGACAAAGCAATTGATTTGATGGATGAGGCAATGTCACGGTTGGCGATGGAACTTGAAAGTGTTCCGACGGAAATTGACACGGTTCAGCGGCGCCTAGTGCAACTCGAACTCGCCGCCCGTCAACTTGCCGACGAAAACGAACCACACGCCCAAGAACGGTTGCGTGAGATCGAAAAAGAAATCGCCCGAAGCAAAGAGGAACTTGCCGAACTGCGAACCCAATGGGAAAAAGAAAAAAACGGCGCTTTCGATATTCACCAACTCCGCAGTCAATTAGCCGATGTCCAATTAGAATACAAAAATCTCGAAACACACATCAACACCGAACAATCACAAGGAAGATTAGTTGATGAATTTCAGTTTCAAAAATTATTTGAGTTGGATCAAAAGCGAAAAACTCTTGAAAAACAAGTCGAAGAAGCCGAACAATCGTAACACAACAATTAACAGAATATCTCCGTAACATTTTTCTTCCTACTGTTGTTTCGTTTTGAAACGATAAACTTATTTCAAAATTCTATTTGAACAAAATGTTCCGGTTTCATTCCTTTTTTGTGTTTTCCAAAACCCATTGGTAATGTTTCATATTTTCCGACAATTCCGACATTGGCACGTTTGGGAATAACTGTTTCCAGTCCGGCAAGCCAATACACCGCATTCACCAAAAGTCGGCGCAATCCCTCACTTTCAAGGTCTTGCGATGATCCCATGGTTGTCGTGAACACGTTTCCGGTTTGACCGTTGTCAATTTTGTACGTTTTCGTCCAGGCAATCGGCATCATTGGTTCGTTTTTGGTGCCGACAACCGGTTGATCTGTCGGCTTCATGCCCGCAAGCACTTGACCAAGAACCAACGGCATTGAATCACCAGGAAGCGGCAACCGAACTCGATACACGTCCGTCACTCCAAAAATATCGTCACAACCACAAACAATCGGATGCGTACTCTTTTCTGAAATAATTATTCCTCTCGTGGCTTCATGTCCGTGATGTCCATGATGATCAATCCATGTTTCGCCCAATATTTTTCGTCCAAATCCTTGCTCCCAACTTCCGGTACTATCATGATAATCGAAACTATATTGAGCAAACTTTCTCTCTTTCGGAATACGGAACGCATGAGTCGATGTTCTCATGCCCAACACCGGTTTTCCTGCACGGAAATAATCGTCAAAATGTTGCATTTGCTCATCCGGTAAATTACGGAATCGGAGATTGATCACCAACACATCCGCCGTTTTCAAAACTTGAAGATAGGGAATATTTGTTGTACAAACCGGATCAATTTCGCCGGTTTCAGGGTTGATTGCAAAAAGTATCGTACAATCAAATCCATGATGTTTGGCAAGAATCCGACCCAATTGAACAACCGCTTCTTCCGAACGGTATTCCTCATCGCCGGAAACCAGAACAACGTGTTTACCGTTACCGAAAAAATTCGAGGTTCCCTTATATCGTAACGGTTCACCGGAAAATACCGAAACCGATACCAATAGGTTAATAGTAATTAAGTAAAACAATATTCGCATTGGTTATTCTCCCATACGTATCAAGGTTAAGTGTAAACGGAATTTCATCAAAAAAACAAACGGTAACGATTGTTACATTGAACGTTGTGCCTGACATAATTTGCGGTTGAACACAAACAACGTACCGCCACGCTCCGTAATTTCGAAAAACAAATCCATTGTTACAGTTAATTTTACTCGCTGTTACTATTTTTCAACAAAACCAGAGCAACACACATCAATTGAGAAATGAGCGAAAGAAACCAGAAAAAACCAAGCCCCAACGCCAACCAATCAAAAATTGTTGCGGAAACCGGATCACCAAACAGAGAAAAAAAACGCCCAAACGTAAAAAGAAACACCATACCAATCGGTAACAAAATAATCGGTACAAACAACCATTGAATTGTTTGACGACTTGCGAGTGTTTCGATAAGAGAAGGAAATTCTTTCATTGTTTTGTATTTGTACCTACTTAAAAATTGGCGAAGAAATTGATCTCAAAATATTAGATTGTTCTTGACGTATTTTATCTCTCGCCAATATTGGACGCAAGTACCCAACGATTTTTGCAAAGAATATTAAGACGATTCAATTTTAACCAAAATTTGAATCTCATGTTGAAACCGTTTTACAATATTCGGATCGTTTGCTATACTGATTGTACTTAAAAATTTGGTTTTTTAGGAATATACAGAATACATTTCATTCTTGCCAATCCAGTATATTTCATAATTATATCGAAAAACAAAACCAAAATTTCGAGTGAGTGGAGTATAACATCGTTATGGCACTGTTCTGGTTATTTATAATTTCCTTTATAATGTTCACGATCCTGAAAGCATTTTCAAAAAATTAAACAGAAAGATTATATTATGTCAAAGACGCATTTTAACACGATCAAAATTTCGTTTTCTTTACTTTTTACGATAGCTGTCGTAATTGGTTGTTCGCAAAATCAGGTTGTCGAGAATAAGCAACAGGAACAACAAACAATTACTCAACCAACACAAGAAACAAATTCAGAAACAAATGAATCTGAATCAACCGCTAGTAATCTTGTTGCAAATTTATTTGATCTTGGAATGACAACATTGGATAAAGCAAGTCGTGCAAAAGATCCCGCTGATTTGGTTGATATTGCCGCAGATGGGGTTGACTCTGCGGCACGTTCTGCATTGAAAACAGCAGATAAAATTTTGCCCGCCAACTTAGAAGATGAAATTAAATTCGGCAAAATACTCAATGAAAAAATCATTGCAGATTCCAATGTACGCGAAATTGACAAAAATGATACACAACTTTACTCAATCTGGAAAAAATTACACCCCAAACGAACAGATATAAAATATCGCCTTTTCGTAATAGATAAAAATATAATCAACGCATTTGCACATGCTGGAGGTTACGTTTATATTTATACCGGTCTAATTGAGAAATGCAAAAACAATGATGACGCAATTGCATTTGTTCTTGCACATGAAATCAGTCATATTGATCTAAAACATGTTTGCTCGCGACTCGGACGACTAAAAGCAATAGAAAATATACCAGGTAATGAATTGATCAACACTGTTGCCGATATGTTATCACCAAGTTACAATCAAGAAATGGAATTTGAAGCCGATAACGCAGGTTGGCAATTAGGTTTGAATGCCGGTTATAAACCGAAAAAAATGATCAAACTATTTGATCTTTTACCAGAAAGAAAAAAAGCACCAACGAAAAATAAATCAGACAATACAATAATAGATATTGTCAACCAAACAGAACGAATCATGTATCGCTTAGAACACCATTTCGACACACACCCGCCAACTTCTGAACGAAAAAAGAGATTATCAGAACAATAATTTTTATAATATATTACTTTATTTCCAAACATGTCAAAAAATAAGCGTGCAATTATTGATGTGAGTTTTATAAGAGCTTGTCCACGTGATGGAAAATGGCTAAAGAATCTTATTGATGAAGGAACGATTTTGGTAAATAATAAAAAACTTTTTCGTATAATTTCGTATTAAAAAAATTCAATTATTCAACTGGATATATTTACCAAGAATGTATCTTTCAATAAAAGGTGGAAATTATTCCCGAAATAGAAATAATCAATCCATTGGATTTTATAAGAAAGTAAAAAAGGTGATTGTTATGAAGGCAGACTCTTTAATAACTAAACTTTTGCAAAAACACAAATAGTCCTGAAAAACGCGGTGTTTGCGGTATGTTCAAGGGCGTGTTTGAGGTCGGTGGTAAAATCATATCAATCGCAAGCGGGCATACACATGAGCACAATCACGCCGACTGCCGCCATAAGTTTCGATTCGGTCAAGAACCCAGTCAATCATCGTGCGAATCAATTCCCGAAGCACCACGCGGCAACTCTCACCAATCGTTGTCAGTTTCACGGACGTCCATTCACTCATACTTGTTTTATCCAGTTCCCGCATCAAAAGACGTACGCCAGAAAGACCAAAACAAAATTTAAAAAAATCTATCAACAAAAAAAGACGATTTTAGAACTCCCCCTAAGATCATCAATTATATTCTCCGCAAATAGTCTATAGGATATAATTAGAAGGAATTCAAAACTCGAATTTAGATATTTTTTGAGATGTTTTATTTTGATACATTTAACGATACGGATATGGAACTATGTGCAAAATAATACACTTTGAAATTTATTTCTTCACAACCTCAATTTAATTTTTTTCTTTAAATTACTATTTTAACACAAGTTATAAAAATATTAAATATATTTCTTTTAGGCATGAAAGTTGCAGTGGTTTTAATCTTTGAATCTCACAAAAAATGTTGATTGAACCAAATCAGACTGAAACGAGAAAAAAATTATCGAAAATAGGAGATATTTTTAGGGATTTATTTTCTTGTACACAGTTAGAGCAAAAAAATATTTTTTGTGTCGGATTGGTGTTTGTTTTTTACCGATAATAAGAGTTATCGGGGCAATTCTGTTCCTAATTTTGTAAAGCAGTATTACAATGATTCGCATTAATTCATTTTATTCCCTTTCGATGACGGATTTGGAAGAACCGGAACTTTTTCCAGGTTATCATCATTTCGAGGAAAACAATGGTTTTACGGCAAAATCACGCCGAATCACTTGGAATATGCCGCTTTCATCCTTGAACGAAACGGAGACAGGTGATGAAATGGAATGGAAAAAACAAATGGATTCGGAATTACTTTCCGATCCGATTCGTGTTTATCTTATGCAAATGGGAAAACTTCCCTTGCTAACACTTCAGGAAGAAAACGAAGCCACTGCGAAAATCGAATTTTCCCGAAAAACATTTTACCGGTTTGTTCTTGCCAATGACTATTTGCTCCACCGAATTATAAAAATTCTACGAAATGTTCAAACGGGACAAGTACGATTGGATCAAACGGTGGATATTTCTGTCTCTGATCGTCAGCAACGTTCTCATCTTGGGCGTTTGGTAACTGTCCATATCGAAACGCTCAAAAAAATCCTTAACGAAAACCGGAAAGATTTTCGGATCACGGTTGCTCGAACAACTTCCCATACCGAAAAGAAACTTGCTCGGCAACGGCTTCGGCTTCGGCGGCGACGGGCATTGCGTCTTATTCTGGAACTCCGTTTTCGGATTCCACTTTTGATACCGTATCTTTGGCGACTCGAAAAACTCGTGTCTGTTATGAATTTATTGCAAACGAAAATTCATGAACTTCAACAACAATGTGTTACGGCGAATACCGGTTTGCTTGTGAAAAAGCGGAAAAAACTTCACCGTTTAAGTCTTCGCGTTCTTGAAACACCGAAATCGCTTCGTCATTATGTTCATCATTCCAAAAAATTCTATAACGATTATGCGGATGCCAAACGATCTTTTTCTGCGGGAAATCTTCGGTTGGTCGTTTCGATTGCCAAAAAATATCGTAACCGTGGTTTAACGTTTCTTGATTTGATTCAGGAAGGCAACACGGGGTTATTAAAAGCGGTGGACAAATTTGAAACACATCGCGGTTGCAAATTTTCAACTTATGCGACGTGGTGGATTCGCCAAGCGATTTCTCGTGCCATTGCCGACCATGCCCGAACAATTCGTGTTCCGGTTCACATGCTGGAAACACTCAACCATATTCATCGCGTTTCTCTGGATATTCAGTACAAAACCGGATCATTGCCCACATTGGAAGAGATGGCATCTCAATGTCAACTTTCAAGCAAAGAACTTTCGCAAATCCTACAAATTGATCATCATCCGCTTTCGCTTGATCAGACGGTTGGTGTTATGGATGAAAGTTCTTTTGGCGAATTACTGGAAGATTCAAAACAGTTGCGTCCCGACGACGAATTAAATCGGGCATCGTTACGTGATCGGATTAACGATGTGCTGCAAGCGTTGACGGTTCGAGAACGTGAAATTATTAAACTTCGGTTTGGTTTGGCGGATGGTTCTGTTCACACGTTGGACGAAGTCAGCAAGATGTTTTCGGTAACTCGCGAACGTGTTCGACAAATTGAAGCGAAAGCAGTTCGAAAACTTCAACATCCGGTTCGTTCTCGAAAACTCTCCTGTTTCGTGGAAGCCGGAGTCGGAAATTCAAGATAAAAACATAACATTGATTTTTTTGTCTCGTTGCGGGACGAGAATATTGATTGATCGTTTTTACCGTTGAAAATAATCGACACGAAAACACGAAATGACAGTTGCCTATTTATCGGTTTTATTTTTCGTTGTGAAAAATAAAACCGAATTGTAATGGGCGAAGAGTCTTTTTCAATTATTGTTCTATTTTTCATTTAATATCGATAACGATATTATTTTTACCGGATTCGGTAATTTCAATTTCGATAGGACTTTTATCGGAGTTGGTGATTGGGACATTTGGTGTTGTCTGATTTCGGCGTTCTTCGGGAATATCCTCAAGTTTTGTACCGGTCGGTAACGGAATTGGTTTGCCTTTTTGAAATACCGAAACACGATATTTACCAAGTTCGGCGCCGGATTTTCCGTGCGTGTGCGTTAATGTGAAATGTCCCATCGCATCAGTTTCTGCAAACGACATTGCGCCGGTATCGATTTTACTAAATTCGATACGGACATTGGACAATGGTTGACCGTTTTGTGTTATTGTACCGCTAACAGGAATAATTTTTTCGTCTCCGTTCCGGCAACCGAATATTAATAAAACGGAAATGAATAAAATCAAAAATGTTGAAAACGAGTGTTTCATAGAAATGTTCCTTTGGCAAAAGTAAAAGTTTTGTGAATCATTTTGATCTTGAAATCAAGAACAACGGATTTTTGTATCAATTGTTTTAGCCGAGATTTTATTCTTTGGCTAAAACAGTTGATACTATTTTTATTTTGTTATTTTGTTATAAACGACTTGGTGATTCGATAAAATTTACGGCAATGATACTGGTAATCCGTCGTCTCTTGCGGCAAGACGTAACAAAACATTATTCAAATCAACAGTTTCCGAAATAAAACGTACGGAACCATCCATGACGGTAAATTGTGCGCCACCGGCATGAGGTGATACAATAATTGTGTTAGAACGATATGGTTGGTCGCACATTGCATCAGTAACACTTCCGGGACAGACGGAATTGATCGTCCAATAAATATGTACAATATTAGACACCCAATCGTCTGATCGATTATTGTTCCAACCGCCACCGCGATGTCCACTTGCTCCCCAATCTTGTGGATTACCGGATGAATCCTTGACCAAATGCGATTGTTCTGCGACACCAACTGTATTAGAGGTACCATCCGACAGTGCCTCTAAACCAATTGAGGAAATTGAATACGATGATACTGGACTATGTCCTTGAGTTCCAATCGCAATAATTGTTCCGTTAAATGTACGAACACCATGGCTAGGGCTGTTAGGATCAATATTGTTTGTAACATTATTCGGGTTTCTCACCGTTCCGCCGATTCCAACGTAATTGATTTTTTGTAATTTATATTGTACACTACTGACGGTGTCCTCCCGCATTTTACCGCGTGTATTAGACGGACAAGAAAAGTAGGAAACAACAACACCGTTGAGTGTGTTCAAATTTGTTTTCGGATTGGCATTTGTATCAAAGTTTCCTGCGTTACCGAAAATGAGTTGACTGTACAACGGTTGCTGTTCTATGAACGGAAAAAGGGCAACCGCCCATGATCGAACACTACGCCAATCGCCATCACTTACAGTGGCATTAGTTGCTGCAAACGGCAACTCTTTACATGTATCGTTGTAATTGTGCAATGCGATACCAATTTGTTTCAAATGGTTTGAACATTGCATTCGTCTTGCGGCTTCGCGAGCTGCTTGAACGGCGGGAAGTAGAAGAGCGATTAAAACGCCAATAATCGCAATCACGACAAGAAGTTCGACCAACGTAAAACCGAACCGTGAAGAGCGAATCGAAGAGAAGAATTTAGTGAAAAAGCGTCGAAAAACCGACCACTCTCCACTCTCCGTTCTCAACTTTCCACTCCATATAGCCCCCCCCCCCCTGGTTTACGTAATTTGTCCATTTTAACATTTGGATTTTCGCAAAAAATATTGCTAAAAAACCAACAACACATTTGACTAAATTTTCCATTGTCATTCTCCTTATTTTTTAAGGTTTTACGAAATTAATCGCGAAACGCTTGCCGAAATACGACAAAATAAACGCAACACGATTGAACTAAGATTCAGAGTTTATACGGAATCGAGAAAAATGTCAAGCGGAACTTTTGGCTTTTTAAGAAATTTTTGGTAATTCAGTGGAATTTTCGTTAAAAGATAAGTCATTCAAGATCCGACAAATGTGCGTACTTTCATTTTTTTCTCCTAGGGAAAAAAGTAAAGATTTTTACAGATTACATAACAAATAATCTGCTTTGTTGTAAAGTTTGGGAAAACGTAACGCCGAGAAACGGCAACAGAAATATCACTCTCTGATTTAGGAGCGACACGTTACTTTGGGTTGGTTCATTCCCACCGGCAAAAGTGGTGTGTTACATATCTAAAATGTAACACTGAATTAAACCTATAATACTGAACGCGACGCTCCCCTAGCGGGAGCTACGCAACTTCTCAGTATTAAGCAATTTTCTACCCGAAAAAATCGGTTGCCTGTAGAAAACTACATTCGCCAAAGCGACCAAAGTATTGTTGACGTACTCGATATGTTTAATGCCCGAACAAAAATTCGGGCAATTTATCTTTCAAAGTGAAAAAATGGTCTCCAAATGTTAAAATTAAAAAACAGAAATAATTATGTTCTAAATATTACTCGATTCATCGGCACTTGTCAAGTAGGAAAATAATTTTTTTTTTGGAGTAATTGTTCAGTGGAATTTTTGTTAAAAATAAATAAGCACAAGGCAAGCAATGTTTCACCACACCATCATACTCACGACACAGCAGAAGGTTGTCTATTGAGAGTTGATAATTTCATTGAAATATTACAAGATGGTGGGCTTGTATTTGATATGAGAAAGATGGTACAATACGTATTGTCATTACACACAAATTAACAAGACAAACAAAACAACACGAAATATTGTTGATTCCATGAACGAAATAAGTAGAACACTCACTACGAACTCACGATGAATTTGGCAGCTCGATTATTGGCAGTGACAAAAGAATATGTCCTCAAAGGTGAAACAGTTCGGGCATTACGTGGTGTTAGCATGGAAATTCCCGAAGGAGATTATGTTGCCATTATGGGAGCTTCGGGTTCTGGAAAAAGTACCATGCTCAATCTACTTGGTTGCCTCGACCGCCCCACAAGCGGAAAAATCTGGCTCGGCAACGATGACGTCACAACATTAAACGATTATCGGCTTTCCAATATTCGTGCGTCTCGAATTGGATTTGTCTTTCAATCGTATAACTTGATTCAACAATTGACAGTTTTAGAAAATATCGAAGTACCGCTTTTTTATCAAGGTCAAGTTACCTGGAAATCACGGAAACGTTGTATTGAGCTTGCTGAAATGGTTGGCTTAGCGGAACGATTGAGCCATCGTCCCACGCAACTTTCCGGTGGACAACAACAACGTGTTGCGATCGCGCGAAGTTTGGTAAATGATCCCTATTTCATTCTCGCCGACGAACCAACCGGCAATCTCGATTCCGTAACAACCGAAGAAATTCTCCAACTTTTAGATCGACTCAACGAAGAAGGACGAACCATTATTCTCGTTACCCACGAATCCAATGTCGGTAATCGAGCACGTCGCGTTATTTGGCTCAAAGACGGCAATATCGAATCAGAAGTTTTCAACCGCCAAGAAGAAGGATAACAAAAAATAATATCACTATCCTTATCATTCGGATCGAAAATACCAACAAAACATGTTGTGATTTTTATAAATGAAACATGCTGTTACTTATTTTTCTCTATAACTTTAACAAAAATTAAATCAATGATGTTCAAAGGACTTATTGCGGCGACACACACGCCTTTTCAACAAAACGGTACGCTCCACTTAGAAATCATTCCGAGATATGTTCAATATCTTCTTGATTGCAACATGGACGCATTGTATGTGAACGGTTCAACCGGCGAAGGAATCAGTTTGAGTGTCGAAGAACGCAAAGCAACTCTCGAAGCGTTTCTCCATGCGGTTGATGGTCGATTGCCGATCATCGCCCAAGTCGGAACCAATGCCCTCACCGATTGCGTCGAACTGGCAGCACACGCCGAAAAAATTGGAGCGACGGCAATTAGTGCTTGCGCGCCAAGCTATTTCAAAATCACAACCGCTTCATTGCTTGTTGATTTGATGAAAGAAATTGCCGCCGCCGCTCCGAACACACCGTTTTATTATTATCATATTCCGCGATTTACCGGTCTTTCTATTGAGATGGGGCGATTTCTTCGTGAAGCGGAAACCAAAATCCCAACCTTGTGCGGCATAAAATACACCGACACCAAAACATTCGAATATCTCGAAGCCATCGAATACAATAACCGAAAATTCAATATTCTTTGGGGTTGTGATGAGATGTTACTTTCGGCGTTGGTAGTTGGTGCGACCGGAGCCGTGGGGTCAACCTATCCACTTTGCCATATTATTTCGCGTCAGATTTTGAACGCTTGGAACGAAAAGAATATCGAAAAAGCCAAACTCTGGCAACTTCGAAGTTGGGAATATGTTAAAGTGTTATGCCGTTACGGTGATTTGTTGTCTGGTCAACGGATTCTGTTGAAAACATTGGGGATTGATTTGGGAGCATGCCGATTGCCCATTGAAATGATGTCCGAAGATGCCGGCAAAAAAATGTTGGCTGATCTCAAAACAATCGGCTATTACGACTGGCAAGGTCTTTCCTAAAAGAATTTCGTAATATTTCAGTGGATTTTGTGTTTTTCGTTTGTTCTGCAAATTCCACTGAATTATTACGTCTGGCTCAATACCCGATTGACGGCGGATTGGGATTGAGGAAATCGCGTGGACCGCGTGTTGTGTAGGTTGGCATGGGAACCGGTGGAGTTGTGGTCATATAAACCTGTTTATTCACCGGCGGAACCAAAAATAACGCCCGAACTCTTGGGAAACGCGGTTGAAATTCGGGGTCATAGTGTTCACGTGGAATATAAAGCGGTTGCATTCCCCAATACGGACGATCTGCCGGTTGAAAGGTTCGGCGTAAAAATTGACCGATTTCCAACCCCGGATGAGGACAAGGAGCATAACCATGAACCGGACAAACACCATTGACTTTGCCCGAACAAACTTGCATCGCCCCATAACCGAATTGGTTTTTCAGGCAATCGTTTTGGCAATCTTGACCGTGAACCGGACAAATTTTCGGACAAGAACCATTGCATTTCCGGCAAGTTCCCTGTTGACAAAGCCCGTCCGCACACGGTCCGTCGTGGCAAGCAACACGGTTATGACAATTGGCGCAGGTTTCGTTTGGATGGTGATTACTGCTGCAAGAAGGTTTTGCAATGAAACCGGTACGGTGTCCTATTTCGGCGTGAGTTCGGCGTGGTAAAACAGTATCGCAAGAGAGCGATTGTTGTTCGGCTTCAATTTTTGCGTTATTTTTTTGAATGTCTTGTCCGCGTGCTTCTGCCAAAATCAGCAACATGCTCACAGCAAAGGTTATCGTCAATGTCAGTCGGATGATTTTCATTATAATATTCCTCAATTGAGAAAACAGACACGTGTTTCGAAACAATGACACTTTGCCCTTAAATCGGCAAATCAAACACGCAAAATTGATTCTTTTCTCTATTCTTTGATAAAAGTAGAAAAATTTCCTCAATATGTTAAGGTGTGGAGTTTGTGATGTGAGATGACAATCCTACTTGAAAGTATTGAATCAAAGGTACTGCAACTGGAGAGAAAAAATGCCGAACTTAGGCGTATTATTTTCGAGCAAACACAGATTATTGCCGATACTACTGACACAGCAATCATCATTTATGCAAAAATTGCATGTCCTCCTCCTTTCGAAGCACCTTTGTTATGGGCGATTTTTTTGTTAATTGATTTTCCAATATTGATATTAGTAATGATTACTACATCTGGTCAAACAGTTGTATCAATATCAATTCCCTTCTATTGTGGGGTATCTGAAAAGAACTGGCAATTTAATGACGTTATATGGTCAGGGTTGGTATTTCAATTTATCGGTACTATAAATTGGTTATTACTTAAAATGTTTTACTTATATTTGTTTGAAAAAAAAAAGACAAAATCCGCTAATCCGATACAAATTAGAAATGAATTATTGCTTCGATAATATTCAAAAAATATCAAAAATTTCAAGACACCGCAGCGTTCGCTGCTCATCGAAAATTTTCAAACGATTAACCGAATTTTAAAGTAAGAAAGAGTCTATCATGCCGGAAACACAATCCAATACGAGTAAAGGTTTGCCGATGGCGGCGAAATGGAACCCGGAACAACTTGAAAAAGAAAAGGCGGAACTTCGAGAACTCGCCGACCAGCCATTTAGCAAGAGTATTCTCGGTTATGTCCGGCGGAGCGGACCGGGACTGCTACAGAGTGCCATGACCTTGGGAGCGGGAAGCGCCGCGGCTTCGGTCGTTGCCGGAGCCTCGTTCGGGTACAAACTCCTCTGGGTTCAACCGCTGGCAATGTTCCTTGGTGTTATGATGTTGGCTGCCTTGGGAAACATTGTGCTGACAACCGGCGAGCGACCATACAAATCCTTCAAGCGGGAACTCGGCTTCATCCTCGTTTTTCTCTGGGCGTTCGGGACGATTTTCGCGTCGGTGATATGGCATTTTCCGCAGTACGGTCTTGCTGCCGGGGCGACGCGAAGTCTAGTAACGGAATTCACCGGTCATAAAATGGAGGTGAAAGTCGATAAAACCGACCTCAATGGCAATCCTGTTATCGATATGAAAACAGGCAAAGTCGCGAAACTAACCCGATTTACTCCAATGGGTTACGCTATCAGTTTCGGGATTGGTCTGCTGATCCTTGCCGTCAATTGTACGGTCGTTTTCAGTTACGGGAGCGGGACGCGAGGCATCAAAATCTATGAATGGTTCCTCCGAGCCGTGATTGCCCTGGTGATCGTCATGTTCGCCATCGTCGTGCTCCTCCATCTCCGAAACATCCAATGGCTTGAAATGTTCAAGGGATTCATCGGTTGGTACGGCATTCCGAATCGCGATCCAGCGACGATCACGATGGTTCTTGGTATGCTTGGGGCGGCAGTTGGAATCAACATGACCTTTCTTTACCCCTATTCACTCCTTGCCAAGGGATGGGGAAACGAGCATAAAACACTCTCCCGTTGGGACTTGGGACTTTCAATGTT